>JALONW010000433.1 GCA_025454725.1 Anaerolineae bacterium | reverse complement strand
GCATTGAGATATTCCCCAGCATAGAAGAACACCACCATGCGCCCCCCATCCGGCGAGAGGACGAAGTTAAACACGCTGGTATTGTCTAGGACGACCTCGCGGGCATTGGTTTCGAGGTCAATCCGCACCAGTTCTGCGCCGGTCGGCGCGCCGGGCATCCGGCGGTTGGTGCTGCGGCCCCATGCCTCGATCCGGTAGAGATAGCGTCCGGTCGGGTCAATATCAGCAACGTTCCAGAATACGCGTCGGTCGATGTGGTCGGTGCGCGCTGACTGAACACGGGTCAACGGGGTGAGGTTAACCGTATTTATGGACTGCCCCGCATTGTTGATAGCGACTAGGCGGTCATCTTGCAGCAGGTAGGCATCAGCCGGGCGTGGAGGCTGGGCTATGACGGGAAGGGCGATGAATAAGGCGAATACAGCGCGTATTAGCATCGGTAGAAATATCTCGCATCGGAAGCGCATAGAAGAATTTATAACGCTGCACAGCGGATTTTCCTCCAACGCGCACACTACGGTTGTACACCGCCAATTATCAACACTCCCCCAGCGCGGACGTCACGGCCAGCAGGTCGGTTTTTGCCTGTATCAGGGCGCGGGTGCGGTTGCTCATGACGGTTTATATCCCCCCGGTTAAAAAATAACCCCCGCAAACTCAGGCGGAGGGCTTTTGTCTCACAGCGCGGCGGGATGGTCTAAGGCCGCGCCGTACCATGTTCGGGGGTGTGTCGACCTTACGGCAGCGGCTCAATCCAATATTCATCTGGTACGCCTTCGGCCACCCAACCGACCCGCACTCCGGCCCGCCCGTGACGGTGAAGGCCGTCCCCTCTGGCAGCGAAGCGGCGACACTACCGTCCGTGCCGGGCAGGTAGCGTAGCCGTGACGGCGTGCCACCCGTAAATGCGACCTGACCGCGCCCACCAACCGACATAATCGGCGAGCTGGCACGGTCTACGAACAGACAGCGCAGTGCCTTCTGTTCGGTTTCGTCCGCCGTCAGCCGCCACGCGCCGGGTCCAAGAGAAAATCCGGGATCATCGGTGTAGACCAAAAATTCTTGGGAATACCACTCATTACCGATAACTTGAGCGATGAATGAGGTTTCATACGGTATAGTGGTTCCCGTGATTAATATATTATCTACCCCGAGCCAATTCAAAACAGACTGGTCATCTGAGTTGATACCATCAGCGATCAATCTGAGGCGGGCGCACCATTTTCGTCTAGCGAAAAATGAATCACGCTGATACCCGTCATGGTGTTGAGTGCCATCATCGAGCCATCGGCGCTCCAGCCCGTACCGCTAATGACAGTTTGCGGGAAAAGAGTGGCAAATGAGATGTACTGACGAGTCGCCCAATTGTAAATACCTGCATCAAGGCCACCAATGTATTGTCCCGACGCATCTTTTCCGTAGCCGGAAGGCTGAACGAAAATCCACTCGGTGTAGACGGGGTTCCAGTAGTTATAATGGATAAAATCTAAAATCACCCCTTCACGGGCAATTGGACTGGGAAAAATGTCGTTCAGCAGGGTCATGGGCGGAATTTCGAGGATAGTGGTGCGCTGTCCGCTCATCGCATCGACAATCTCAAAATTATATTGCAACGAGCCATTTGTACCGGGTGGATAGACTCCCACTTGGTTGATAATGGCGCTGTACATCACCTGTAGTGAATCGGCTGACCAATTGACGACCTGACGCCGTTCATAACGATTCGGGTCACGGGTTCCATCCGGTTGGTAGACGACACGGACCTCATTCTGCGCTAAATCCATAATTTGGGTGGTGTTTACGGGTTGCTGCGCGCCTGATGCTGTCCACTGCGCCCACAGTGTGCCATCTGGACTTAGGATGCCCCCTATCCCTTGAAGTTCCTCCGGCATCGGTGTTATTTCCCCGGTTCCCGGATTAAAGGTTACATACCCATCTGTCGTTCCAGCGTAAACAATACCGGTAATCGCCGTGATGATAGGATTTTCGGGAATCGCGACGGTTGGCACAGGGGGAAACGTCGGGAACGGTGTCGGTTCCTGCGCGCTGGACGGGCGGGCAGCGAAAGTCAAAAACGCAATGAGCAGGGTGAGTGTGGTGCGCGGAGTCATGAACAGCCTTCCTTGCAGTGTGGCATATGACACACGGTTTATACCGCAGCGCAGGGGTTCATTCCCGCACGAGAGGTCTACGCCTGCCCGCCCCTTACCCCTTAGGCTCGGCGAGGGCCGACAGAGCCCGCTCGATGATGGTGACCAGTTGCGCGGATTTACCGTGCGCTTCCGCTGTAGTGTACAGGTCTTTCGGCTGGCTGGAACGTGCCATATCCAACAGCGACTGAGCCCCGGCGCGGTCATGCGCGTAAGCCTTCGGATGGTCGGCCACCAGCGCCGCCAACTCGACCGCTAGGGCGGGCTGGGTGGTGTCCTGCGCCCAACGCGCCGCCGCGCCCAACGCCATCAGCGCGTGGGGGTCGTTATGCAGGCGCTTGGCCTCTAGCAGCGCCTCCCGGCTGAAGCGCCGACCGGCGTCTACATCGCCCAAATGCCGACCGGCATCCGCCGCCGCCACGAGGCAGCGCATCAGTTCCTCGGCGCGGTAGCCGTCATCCCAGCCATACGACTGCTGTTGGGCGGTGTCGTTGCTGAGGTAAATCAGCGCCCGGTCAAGTTCCAGCCACGCCTCCGCCGCGTCACCCTTCGCAAGCATCAGCGTGGCAGCCATGACCTGTGAGGCTGCCGTCAGGTTCAGGTCGTCCATCGCCGGGGCAAGCTGCGTGGCGATAAACACCGATTCCTCAGCGTCGGGCAGGTCGCCCGCGCTGATGGCCGCCCGCGCCGCGCCGTTGAGCGCCGTCACCATGTCGCCGTGGCGGTTGAGGTTGTCGGCACGCTCATAGGCGCGCAGGTACGCCCCGCGTGAGGCCTTGTATTCGCCCAGCGCCCACGCCGCCCGACCCACTGCGAACAGCGCCGCGTTGATGTACTCGATGATGTCGGCTTTTTCGGCCATGCTCAGGGCTTCCGAGGCATGGACACGGGCGTTGACGAAATCGCCCGCGCCAAACTCTAGGCGGCTGAGGACCAAGAGCGCCCACGACACGCCCAGCGCATTCCCGCGCTCGCGCTGGATGGTCAGGTTTTCTTCGATGTAGGGGCGGCTCTCCTCGTAGCGACCGAGGATAATGCCCCAGTTGGTCAGGTTCATCAGCGACGCGCCGAGGCCGAACAGGTTGCCGACCTGTCGGTGCAGTTCTTGGGCGCGCTGGTAGAGCTGCTTGGCCTTGTCGTACTGGCGCTGCGCGGCGGAAAGCTGACCCAGCGAGATGAGGATGTGGGCGCGCATGTAGAGGTCACCGGTGGTCTCGACCAGCGTGAGCGCCTGCTGCACCTTCTCGTGGCCGTGTTCAAAGTCGGTGGTGTGGTTGTCGGTGCGGTAGTAGAAGGCCGACCCCCAATTGAGCAGGCTGTGGCTGGCGTCCCACACCGACCCCAGCGACAAATAACGCTGGTAGGCGCTGGAAAAGTGACCGCGTGCCTCTACCGGGTCGTCCAGCAGCAGGTCAAAGTAGCCGCGGGCGAAGTCGCGCAGCGCCAGCACATCGGTCGGGCTGCTCAGGTCGTCCAGCCGTTCGATGGCCGCGATGAGGTGGTTGGCCGAACGTTCACGCTGGCGGTAGTAGCCGGACATAATCGACGACCACAAGCTGAGGTACGCCATCGCCACATCGCGCTCCGGCGTTCGTGGGTGCTTCTTGAGCGCCTCCAACGCCGGTTCGAGCATCGCCAGACCCTCGGTGTACTGGGCGCGCATATCGAAATAGATGCCCAGCGTATGCACCGCCTTAATCAGTCCGGCGGGGCTGCCGGACTCACACGCCCACATCAGCGCCGACCGCACGTTTTCGATGTCGGCCTCGACCTCGCGCATGGCTTCTAGCTGGCGGGCGCTCTGGAACTCCTTGCGGAACGACGCCAACATGCCGAGGTAAAAATCGCTGTGGGCGGCGCGGATAGTCCCATCTTCCCCGCTGCTGACCAAGCGCTGCTCGGCGTACTGGCGCAGCACCTCATGGACTTGATAAACGCCGCTGTCGGGGTCGCGTTTGAGCAGCGACTTATTGACCAGCGCCATGAGCTGACGCAGGCCCGCGCCGGTCACG
>JALONW010000432.1 GCA_025454725.1 Anaerolineae bacterium | reverse complement strand
AAGGCCCAGTTGCCGCGCGCGCCGGATCACGAACAGGATCGCCACCACCGAGGCGACGGAAGACGCAAGCATCAGAAGGATCAGCGGCATTTCCGTTGAGCCGGGCGGCAAAAGCGCGCCACATCGCCATACGGGATGTGCAGTTGACGCGGGTGATTCTGCCGAAAGGGGTGGGTATGCTGACGGCGGTTTCGTCTGGACATACGGGCGCTCCAAAAACGTTTGTGTCAGCGTCCATTATAGCGCACCCCAGCCATCCGGGGCTGGCGCACCCGCGCTGGACGGGTATCATGTTGGGCATGATTGTATGACTGATGCACGGGGTTCCCGACCATGAATGCGAGATTACGGTTTTTGGTGGTGTTTTTGGGAGGGCTGGTGGTGGCGGCCACCTTCACCTTTAACCTCTGGTTCCCGCTGGTAGTCGGTGAACAGAACATTGTGCTGTTCCCAGAACTGCCAGAGGAACTGCAAGAGCCGTTCGAGGCGCTGCTGCCCGAACGCCGCGACGATTACCTCGCGCTGCGTGGGACCGACCCGGCGCTGGCGGCTCGGCTGGCCTTTGCCGCGCTGCAGCCGCCGCGCATCGTTCCCGATGAAGAACAGGCCAACCCGCAGCGCTCAGGCCAAGTCGCCACCCTACAAGGCGATTTCGTCGGCCTGACCCCCAACCGCACCGCCGAGGGGACGGTCACGCTGTATGAACTGCCCGACGGCAGCCGTTATCTTTGGCTGGAGACCTTTAACACCGTCCCCGGCCTCGGCCTGCGCCTGTTCTTGTCATCGGTGACACCAGAACTGCTCTTGGAGTTGGAAAACGCCGAGGACGGTCCGCAGGAATACCGCCTATCGCCGGAAGACCTGCTGCTCGACCCACTGCGCTTCGAGGTCGGCAGCCAAGCTTATGAGGTCCCCAGCGAGGCCGACCTCAGCCGCTACCGCAGCGTCATTATCTACAGCACCGAGTTTGACCTGCTGTGGGCGTATGCGCTGCTAGGTACGCCGTCGGCGGAGTAGCAAACCACCACAAAAAAAGGGCATCCCCTCGCGGAACGCCCTTTTTCACTCACATCAAATGGCTTGGGTTATAGGTTGCCGCGCTTGGCCTGCTCATTCTCAAGCGCCTCGAACAGCGCCTTGAAGTTGCCCTTACCAAACCCGCGTGAGCCGTGGCGCTCAATGACCTCGATAAACATGGTCGGGCGGTCTTGCAGCGGGCGGCTGAAAATCTGGAGTAGATAGCCTTCGTCGTCGTAATCGACCAAGATGCCCAGCTCCTCAATGGCCTTCAAATCTTCCTTGACGCCCACATGCGCGATGCGCTCCGGCAGGATGTCATAGTAGGCCTGCGGCACGCGCAGGAACTCGATTCCGCGCGCCTTCAGCTCGCGCACCGTGCCGATGATGTCGCCGGTCGAGAGCGCGAGGTGCTGGACGCCCGGCGTCATGTAGTAGTCGAGGTATTCCTCAATCTGCGATTTCTTCTTGCCGTCGGCAGGCTCGTTGATGGGGAATTTGACGCGCCCGTTGCCGTTCGCCATGACCTTGCTCATCAGCGCGCTGTATTCGGTGCTGATGTCCTTGTCGTCGAACGACAGAAGCTGGCGGAAGCCCATCACGTGGTGATAGAAGTTGACCCAATAGTTCATCTTGCCCAGCTCGACGTTGCCGACGATGTGGTCAACCGCAACCAAACCGGCGCTGTCGGCGCTGTAGTCCAGCTTCTGATAGCCGGGCATGAACGGCCCCTTGTAGTCGCTGCGGTCAACAAAGACGTGCAGCGTCTCTCCGTAGGTCTTAATGGCGGCGGTGCGGATGGTGCCATATTCGTCGGACTGTTCACGGGGCTGCCATGCGGCGGTCGCGCCGCGTGAGACGGTGGCTTGGAAGGACTCGCCCACGTCATCGACGCCCAGCGCCATCACCTTCACGCCGTCACCGTGCAGCAGGTGATGGACGGCCATTTCGTCGGTCGGCTTGTACGGCGCGCTGACCACAAGGCGGATTTTGCCACTCTCCAATACATAGCTGGCGTAGCGGCGGTTGCCGGTTTCTAAGCCGGAATAGGCCACCGGCGTGAAGCCGAAGCCCTTCCACCACCAATACATGGCTTGCTTGGCGTTGCCGACCCAAATTTCGATGTGGTCGATGCTGTTGATTTTAAGGTGGTCGGCTTCCTCGGTCATCGGGCGCTGGTCAAGGGCGGGGGCGTTGGTCATGATGTGTTTCTCCTAAGGTCTGTAAACGAGTTTTTTGTCTAACAAAACGGATGGACGAAGCGGGCTATCCGAGGAGGATACGTTTCAGGCGGGCGACGCCCTCGCGGATGGTGTCTGGTTCCACCGCGCTGAAGTTCAAACGGATGGTGTGCTGATGGCCGCCGGTCACGCTGAATGCGCCGCCGGGGACGAACGCGACGCGCTCTTGTTCGATGGCCCGGTCGAGCGCGGCGAAGGCATCAACCGATGGGTCGTTCATCTCCATCCAGACGAACAGGCCGCCAGTCGGGCGCGTCCACGTCGCGAGGCCGGTGAAGTGCTCTTCCAGCGCGCCGAGCATGGCTGCGCAGCGCTCGGCGTTGGCCGCATTGAGTCGGGCGAGATGAGGGGGCAGCAGCCCCCGGTCGAGGAACTCGAACACCGACCGCTGGGTCAGCGCCGACGTTTCGAGGTCGAACGACTCGCGCAGCGTGATTAGGCGGCTGGACAGGGCAGACGGCGCGACCATCCAGCCCAAGCGCAGGCCGGGAGCCAACATTTTGGAAAAGGAGCCGAGGTAGAACACCCAGCCTGCCTCGTCATAGGCCTTGATTGGCGGCGGGGTCTGGCCGTCGAATGACAGTGCTGAGTACGGGTCATCCTCTACCAGCGGGACGTGGTAGCGGGCGGCCAGCGCGGCGATTTGTTGGCGGTGGGCGGCGGGGATGGTCACGCCCAGCGGATTCTGATAAGACGGGATAATCACTGCCATGCGCGGCTTCTGGCGTAAGGCCTCTTCCAGCGCGCTGAGGTCAACCCCGGTCTCGTAATCGACCGGTACGCCAATCACCTGCGCGCCGCGTCCGACCGTCACCTGTCCGACGCCAGTGAAGGTAAACGCCTCGGTCACAGCGGGCTGCCCCGGCTCGATGAACAGCCGCGAGAGGATGCTCAACCCCTGTTGGTTGCCATTGGTGATGAAGACTTGTTCCGGTGTGCAATCGACGCCGCGAGCGCGCATGTAGTCAGCCACCCACGCCCGCAGCGGCTCGTACATCGGGCGATATTGCAGGGCCGCGCCGCCCTCGCGCTTCAGCACCGCCGCCACACACTCGGCGTATTCGTCTGCGGGCAGCAGCCGTGAGTCGGGCAGGCCGCCCGCCAGCGAAATC
>JALONW010000431.1 GCA_025454725.1 Anaerolineae bacterium | reverse complement strand
ATTTTTGACCCACGTCATCTGCCTTGAATGCGGCGCACAGCTCCCCCCGCAGGCCGACCAGCGCACCTGTCCCCAGTGTAATTCCCCGTGGCTGGACGCTCGCTATGATTTAAAGGTGGTTGGCGCTGTTTGGGCGTCCGGCGCACTAAGCCACCGCGAAGCAACACTCTGGCGCTACCATGAATTACTCCCCATCGCTGGGCCGAACCCCGAAATTACGCTCGGTGAGGGTGGGACGGCGCTCTCGCGCTTGTACGCCTACGAGCGCCAGTTCAATCACCAGCCCATTTATGTAAAAGACGAGCGCAAAAACCCGACCAACTCGTTTAAGGACCGGCAGGCCGCCGTCAGCGTGACGTGGATGCGGAGCATGGGCATCACTGAGTGTGTGCTGGCCTCGACCGGCAACGCCGCCGTCGCCTACGCCGCCTACTGCGCCCGCGCCGGGATTCGCCTGTGGCTGTTCATGACAAATGCCGCCCCCGCCGAGAAAATGCGTGAGGTCGCGCTCTACGGAGCGGAGGTCGTGCGCGTGTCGGGGACATATGACGAAGCCAAGCACCTTGCTGCCCAGTTCGCCCAGCGGCGCGGCATCTATATGGACAGCGGCGCAAAGACTATCCCCAGCAAAGAGAGCATGAAGACGCTGGCCTACGAGATTGCCGAGGGGCTGGGCATGGCGCAGCACCCCGGTCAGCCGGGGCGGTTCGCCGCGCCTGACTGGTACATCCAAGCCGTCAGCGGCGGGATTGGGCCGCTGGGCGTGATTAAGGGCTTCACCGAGCTGTACCAAATGGGTCTCATCGACCGCATCCCCAAGTTGGGCATCGTGCAGGCGGCGGGCTGCGCGCCGATGGTGGCCGCTTTCGATGCCGGGGCGGAAAAAGCGACCCCGGTCACACCCAAAACCCTAATTCACGTCCTCGCCACCGGCGACCCCGGCCCCGCCTACGGGATGCTGCGCCGCAGCGTGCTGGAATACGGCGGCGCGTTCCGTGCGGTTGAGGACGGCGAGGCGTTCCGCGCTATGCGCCAACTGGCGAGCAAAGCCGGTATCTCGGTGGAACCGGCAACGGCGGTCGCGTTTGCCGGTCTCGAAGCCATGCTGACCGACCGCACCATCGCGCCGGACGAGGTGGTGGTGGTCAACGCCAGCGGCCACACTCTAACGGCGGAGGGCCACATCCTCGGCGACCAATATGACCGCTATATCCTCAGCCTCGATGCGCAACCTGCCGGGGAGAAGCTCGACCACCAGCTCGAATCATTGGCGGAGCAGGTCACGACCATTGTGGTGGTCGATGATAACCCGCGTGACCGCAAGCTCATCCGCCGCCTCTTGCAGAGCTACAAGCAGTATCGCGTCTATGAAGCCGACGACGGCGTGCAGGGCTTGCGCGTCATCCGTGACCGCCAGCCCGACCTCGTGGTGGCCGACCTGACCATGCCGGAGATGGACGGGATTGCGCTGGTGCGGTCGCTCAAGCACGACCCCAAGACCAGCCATATCCCGGTGGTGGTGGTCTCGGCCAAGTCATTGACGCCGGAAGAGCGCGTTTTCCTCAAGCGCCACACCGAGTCGGTTTGGACCAAGGGCGACTTTGACACGCGACAACTCGTTGATCATGTTGTCTTAACATTAGGACACGAGCCAGTTACGCACAATGAGCGTCCATCCTCCCGTACCTCAGTACCAGAGTCCACATCAATCCGCGCCCAAAATGGTCGAACTATTGTGATGATTGACGACAACCCCAATGATTTGCGCCTCGCCCGCCGTGCATTAAGCGGGCAGACGGATTACCATCTCATCGAAGCACCGGATGGGCGCACCGGTTTGAAGGAGATTTACGCTCACCACCCCGACCTCATCGTATTGGATTTGGTGCTGCCCGACCTCGATGGATTCAGTATCTTGGATACATTGAAAAACGACCGGGCGCTGAAAGACATCCCCATTGTGGTCTTATCAGCGAAAGGCCTAAATCTTAACGAACGCACAATCCTTTTGGGGTATACTGATGTCATATTAGAGAAGTCACAGTTTGAGATGAGTGATTTTCTCAACACTATCCGACATAAATTGAAATAGAATTGGTGGTAGCAAACAACTTTATCTGTTGTTATTCACCCCAATTCATCAGACGCCACAGGAGAACCGGCATCATGGACACCACCATCCTTTACGTTGAAGACAACCCCCAGAACATGCGCCTTGTCCGCAAGATGCTCAACAGTGCCGGTTTTGACATGTTGGAAGCCCAAGACGGCTTCACGGGCATCGAGATGGCCCTCCAGCACAACCCGACCATCATCCTGATGGACATGAACCTCCCGGACATCGACGGCTTGGAAGTGACCGCCCGCCTGCGCGAGTACCCGCAGTTCGCCCACACTCCCATCATCGCTCTGACGGCCAACGCCATGCACGGCGACCGTGAGCGCATCACCAGCGGCGGCTGCGACGGCTACCTCGCCAAGCCCATCACCCGCAATGAGCTGGTGAACATGGTCAACCGTTTTTTGGTCGTCCGTCAGACGGCATAGAGGGTTAGACCCGCACGGCTAGGAGCAAGTAAACCGTTATGGCGCGCATCCTGTTGATAGAAGACAACCCCCTCAATGCACGCTTGGCAGAACGGTTGCTTTCCCGTGCGGGTCACACCGTCGAGACGGTCGAAAGCGGTGAGCAAGGCTATGCCCACCTCCTCGACAACCCGCCCGACATCGTACTGCTCGACCTCGGCCTGCCCGACATTGACGGCCAGACGATTGCCGCTATGATTCGTCAGCACCCCGACCACAGCCAACTCCCGGTGGTGGCCTTTACAGCGTGGCCGGAGGCGATGGCCGCTGAGATTGCCGAGGCTTACGGCTGCAACGGCGTCATCAACAAGCCCATCGACACCCGCTACTTCGCCCAGCAAGTCGAACACTACTTATACTGACCCCTATTTTAATGAGGTTATCGTGACCTTTTCACCGCCATATGCCTCGCCGCCCCCACGACCCCTCGTGCGGGCCAGCGACTTTGACTATAAGGCGCTGGCGGCCATTTATAATGACACCCGCGTCGATTACATCGTCCCAATGCCGATGAATGCCGCGAGGATGCAGGAATACGTCGAGGCCTATGATGTAGACCTCGACGCTTCATTTATTGCGGTCGATGTTGATGGTCAGCCGGTCGGGTTGGGCATGGTCGGCATCCGCGACCAGCGCGCATGGATTACGCGGTTGGGCGTGATGCCCTCGCAGCGCGGGAAGCGCCTCGGTCAAGCGTTGATGGATGCGATGGTTGTCGCGGCGTGGGGGCGCGACTGTGACCGAATCCAATTAGAGGTCATCAGCGGCAATGACCCGGCGCGGGGACTGTTCGTCGC
>JALONW010000430.1 GCA_025454725.1 Anaerolineae bacterium | reverse complement strand
GCCTGCGGGCTGCGCGGGCTGATTCCTTCTGTCGCGCAGTTGACACAGGTGCGCGTGACCTGCGCTTGTGGATGGTCAGGCGTGATGGTGATGGAGTCACAGTTCTCGCTGCAAATGCTGTGAGTGTTGGCCCACGCCACGCCGATTTCACCGACCGTGACCGAATCCGCGTCGAGGTGGATGTCGTCGGCGTAGCGCGAAATTAGGATGATGGAGATGGCGAACAGCAGCGGGAAAGCGAGTCCCAGCGCCGCGTCGGCCTTGACCAATCCGGTACGCTGGATGGCTTCAGTTAATACGACGGTGAGCAAGCCAGCCCCCGCCGCGCCGAACAACAGCCATGGCGATGACAAATCGGCTTCGAGGCCGAAACCCGCCGTCAGAATCAAGAAGGTGACGACGATACCGAGCAGAATGGTGTGGCTGATGGCGTCGGTGGTCAGTGACATCTGGCGCAGAAACAGGAACGTCCCCAGCAGCGCGCCGCTGACTGCCACCAAAACGCCGACCAGCGTGGCGACGTTTCGCGGGTCGCCCATGAAGCCGTTAATCTGCTCGACGGTGAAGAACAGACGCGCAATTTCGGTCAGAAATTCGACCATGATGGATTACCTCCTGTCCTTCGCATGGCGCTTGACCGTGACAGCGACGGGTGCGGCTTGCTGTGATGAATCGGTTGAACGCTGGTTGAGGGTGCGACGCTCTTGAGCGCGTTTCATCATCGACCAGACCACGCCGCGTCCCGGCGCGAACAACACCGACAGCAGCACGACCGCTCCGGCCACCACAATCATCAGCGGGCCGGTCGGCATGTTGACATCGAGGCCGCTGATGACCGCGCCGGTGCTGCCCGCGAACGCGCCGAACACCCCCGCGAGCAGAACCATCGCGCCAAGCTGACTCGTCCACTGGCGAGCGGCGACGGCAGGCGCAATCAGCAGCCCGACCATCAGGATGACGCCGGCCAGTTGTAAGCCGAGGACAATTGCCACCACCATTAGCGTTGAGAGCAAAGCGTCCAGCGCCCGCACAGGAAAACCGTTTGCGCCTGCAAACTCGGCATCGAAGGCCAAGAGCTTGAGTTCCTTCCAGAACAGCCCAACCAGTGCGAAGATGACCGCGCCGACCCCGGCAATCAGCCAGACATCGCTCTGCACGAGCGCGGCAGCTTGACCGAAGATGAACTTATCGAGACCAGCTTGTCCGGCGTCGGGTCGTCCCTGCACATAGCTGAGGAGGACGAGGCCAGCGGCGAACCACGACGCCAGCGCGATACCCTGCGCGGCGTCCTGTTTGATTTTGGTGGTGCGCGTTAGCGCGGTGATGAATGCCATCGCCATTAGGCTGGCAATGGCCGCACCGATGAGCAGTGCGCCGAGGCTGCGCCCCTGTAATAGGAAGGCGACCACCACGCCCGGCAAGGCGGCGTGGCTGAGGGCGTCGCCCAGCAGCGATTGGCGGCGCAGCACGGCGAAACTGCCCAGTGCCCCAGTCACGAGGCCGAGTAAGCCGCCGCCCAGCGCGACCGTGCGCAACGTGTAGTCAAAGGTGACACCGTTGGCGGAAGCGGTGAGCAGCAGCACGATAAAGGCCGCGACAGTGGCAAGGCCGATTAGGAGGGCGGCACGGCTGTCTTTCATGGTCAACCCTCCTGCGGCGTGATGAAGGCAATCCGCCCGCCATAAGCGCGCTTGAGGTTGTCCTCGGTGAATGTTTCGCCAGTCGCACCGCTGGCGACCAAGCTCCCGTTGAGCAGGGTTACATGGTCAAAGTAGTCGGTGACAGTTTGCAGGTCGTGGTGGACGACCACCACGGTTTTTCCTTCAGCGCGTAAGCCTTGCAGCAAATCGACGATGGCGCGCTCGGTAACGGCATCGACCGCCGCGAACGGCTCATCCATGAAGTAGAGGTCGGCCTGCTGCACCAGCGCCCGCGCTAAGAAGGTGCGCTGCTGCTGCCCCCCGCTGAGTTGGCCGACTTGCCGCCCAGCGAAATCGGCAAGACCGACCTGTTCCAGCGCGGCGAGGGCAAGCTGACGCTCGGCGCGTCCCGGACGGCGAACCCAGCCCAATTTGCCGTATAGCCCCATCATGACCACGTCCAGCACTGAGGTCGGGAAGTCCCAATCTACGCTGCCGCGCTGGGGGACATAACCGATGCGACGCCGCGCCTGCGCATAGGGCAGACCGAAGAAACGCGCCTCTCCCGCCGCCCGTGGGATTAAGTTGAGGATGGCTTTAATGAGGGTCGATTTGCCCGCCCCGTTTGGCCCGATGATGGCGGCCATCACTCCTTCTGGGATGCTCAGGTCGATGTCCCATAGCACAGGCTTCCCATTGTAAGAGACGGTCAGGTCGTTGACTTCCAAAGCGGTCGTGGTCATGGCCTTATTCCTCCGTTTCCGGTTCTTTAGCGAATTCGACCATGTCTTCGACCGTCAGCAGATAGTCGGGCAGTTCGGGGGCGAGGCCATCCGGCCATTCGGGGAGTTCGTAGCCAAACGAGACGACAATTACGGCGACATTGTGCGCAATCATGCCGATGTATGTGCCGCCGAAATCGCCCGGCGCGCCCATTGCGTCAGAGAACAAGCCCAGCGGCGCGACGTTGACCTCGCCGCCGTTCGCCAGCACTGCCTCACGCACCGCGTTAATGGCGGTGGGCGGGACGCTGCTCTCGACGAATAATACCGGGATTCCGCTGTCGGCCACGAACGCCGCGAGGTCTTGAATATCAGCGACACCGGCTTCGTCCTGTGTGCTGAGACCCTGTAAGCCGCGTACCTCCCAGCCCAGCGCGTCACCGAAATAATTGAAGGCGTCGTGCGAGGTAATCAGCACGCGCTGCTCCTCTGGGACGGTGGACATCGCCTCCAGCGCCCATGTATAGAGCGTCTGTAGGTCGGTAACGTAGGCCTCGGCATTGGCGGCGATGACCTCCGCTTGGTCGGGCATCAGGTCAGCTAAGACGAGGGCGGTCTCCTGTACGACCAGTTCCCAGTTGCGCGGGTCAAACCAGAAGTGTGGGTCATCGACACCGACCAGCTCTTCAGAGAGCGTGAACCCGCCCAGCGTGAAGCCTTGTTCCTGCACCGGGGTCGAAATGGCGTAGGTGAGGACGCCGCGCTCGCGCAGCGCACTAAATACGGTGTCGAACTGACCTTCGAGGAACAGGCCGCTGTAGAAGATGGCGTCAGCGCTGCCCATGGCAGCAATGTCCGACTCGGTTGGCTTGTAGAGGTGGGGGTCAACGCCAGCGCCCATCAGCGGGGTGATGACGGCGGCTTCTTCTTCCAATAAATCGCCCAGCAGAATGGTAATTAGGTCGGTGGTCTGGGTGGTGGTCGTCACGATCTGGACGGGTTCGGGCGCTTGGGCGGCTCCGCCG
>JALONW010000077.1 GCA_025454725.1 Anaerolineae bacterium | reverse complement strand
CGGCTTCCAGTTGGGTGGCGCGCTGCAATCGCTGTCGGTGGTGTACTGGGGGTCGAATGCCTTCACCAAGCTGGCGAATAACAACACCGATGTGCTGACTAACGCGGTCGTGCTGGTGGTGTTCGGCGTGGTGACGTTCGCCATCGGGTTTGTGATTTTCGCCCGCCGTCTGCGGAGCTAGGAGAGGGATAACCATGCGGAAAGCCTTTGCAATTGCGTTCAATGAGCTGCGCGTGCAGCTTAAACAACCAGCCACACTGGTCTCGATGGTCATCCTGCCCGCCGCGTTGATTTTCGTCATCGGCCTCGCCAACGGCCAGCCGTTGGGCGGTGGCACGACGGTACGCACTGTCCCGGTCGATGTGATGGACAACGACGGCTCGCCCGAATCAGCGGCGCTGCTGGCGTCGATGAAGTCGCTTGAACCGGCGCTGGTATTCTGCCCACAGGACGAAGGTCAGCCATTAGGCGATTTGACCGTCGCCTGCGGCTACCCCGAAGGCTCGGCCATGTTGACCGATGAACAGGCCGCCGACCGTTTGGAAGATGAGACGGTTGATGCGACGTTGGTTATCCCCGCTGGGTTTGCGGCGGCGCTGGCAGCCGGTGAACCGACCACGGTCGTCTTCCGCAACGCCGACGACACCCCGACTGACAGCCCGGTCTTGCAGGCGCTTAATGCGGCCATTCAGCGCAGCGCGGGTGTGAGCGTGGCGCGCCGCGTGGCGGTCAACATTGACATCGAGGCTTTGGCCGGTGACGGAGCGTATGTCGCGCTGGTCGAGGAACGGGCGTCCGCGCTGTGGGCATCTGAGCCGGTTGGCGTTGACTTCTCGCTCGCGCCCGGTGACTCGACCTCGACCTCGACCGCGCCGGGGTTCCAGCAGAGCGTGCCGGGCATGGGCAGCATGTACGTGATGTCCACGGTGCTGGCAGGGGCGGCCATCTTGATTGCCGAGCGCAAGACCATGACGCTCCAGCGCCTTGCGACCATGCCGGTGACGCCCAGCCAGATTATCGGCGGGAAACTGTTGGCGCGTTTCCTGCTGGGAATGCTGCAATACGGCGTCGCTTTCGGGGTTGGCCTCGTCATGGGGCAGGTGTTCGGCGTTTCGTTTGGCAATAACCCGCTGGCGCTGCTGTTTGTGGCCGCCTCGTTCACACTGTGCATGAGCGGTTTGGCGCGCGTGGTGGTCGCTGGAACTGGAGTTTATCCCCGATTTCATGCAAGCCATCAGCTACCTATCGCCGTTCCGCTACGCGATGGACGGGTTTAACGCTGTCATCCGCGAGGGCGGCGGGTTCGCTGAGGTGCTGCCGAGCAGCGGTATTCTACTGGCGGTCGGGGCGCTGCTGTTCGCGCTGGCCGTCCGCCGCTTCAAGGTGGCGTAAAACAGAAAAACCACACGAAAGGCCGCCCATCCGATGGGCGGCCTTTTTTGTCCTCATCTGGCGATAGGACAAGCCTTACCCATGCTTCACGCTGGTTTAACACGCCGTACAGCCTCGCAGGGATACAGTATGGGCTGCTTGTCGTCCCTTTTTAACGTTTTTGAGCTGTAAGCGTAGAGGATTCTTCAATATGAGCGATGTAGTGCAAACCCAAATCGTCCCCGTGACTGGCCCAGCGGAAATGGATGCCCTTCCGTTCGCCGCTGAGACCAAGACCTTGTTTCGCTGTGTCAGCCAGCACGACTTCGAGACATTGGCGGCCTTGTGTGATGATGACTTCGGCATCATCGACCTCGGCACGGAAGGGCAGAGCGTGGTGGTCGAAGACCGTGCGGCGTGGGCAAACTGGTTTCACACCCTGTTTGCCCGTCTCGATGAGATACAGGCGCAGACTTCGACCGAGATTCAAAAATATCAAGCGCTCCAAATGGGTGAGATGGGCTATGGCGTGGTCGATTTTTGTCAACTGCTGACGGTCGGTGGCCAGACGGCTCGCTTCTACTGCGTGGTGACCATCATCTGGAAGCGGGTGAGTGAGGTGTGGAAAGAATCGCGCTGGCACTGTTCGCTCATCCGGGTGGAGTCTTAACCCCTACCCTAAATCGAGTTAGAAAAACGGCGCTGAGGTTTGACACCAGCGCCGTTTTTCTTTTACCCCCTGCTCTCATCATCGAGTGGTGTTGGTTTTTGGCCGACCTGTTTGGCGACTTCTGAGTTTAGGTTTTCGATGTAGATGGACCGGCTGGGGAAGGCGAGGTTAAGGCCAAGTGCCTCTACGATGTCCATCACCGCCAATTGGATGAGTTCTTGCTCGTTTACCAAGTCGATAAAGCTCGATTTTTGGATGTAGCAGCGCACGGCCACATCGAGTGAGCTTTCGCCGAACTTGTTGAAGAAGACTTGGATAGAGTCACGCTCGACGGTCGGCCATGTGTCCAGCAGGGTTCGCAGCTTGGCGAGAAGTTCGCGCATCTGGTCGGCGGTGGTGTCGTAGGTCATGGCGAGCGCGATGTCGATGCGCCGCTTGTTCATACGCGACAGGTTGGAAATGGCGCTGTTGGCAACTTTGTTGTTGGGGAGCGTGATTTCGGTCTGGTCTACTTGGCGCAGGCGGGTCGAACGCAGTCCGACGCGCTCGACCGTCCCCTCACCATCGGGTGTCTTGATGTAGTCACCGACGTTAAACGGGCGGTCAGCCACGATGGAGGCGAACCCGAACAGGTTGGCGATGGTGTCCTGAGCCGCCAGTGAAATGGCGAGGCCGCCGATGCCGATACCGGCAATTAGGCCGCTGACATCGTAGCCGAGTTCTTGCAGGATAATTACCAGCCCGACGGCAATGATGAACAGCTTGAGCGCCGCCCGTAGGAACGGCAGCAGGCGCTCGTCGATAGTCAGGCCGGTCAGGTTCGCCAATTGAATGCCCGTAGGCGCGAGGATATCTACCAGCCGGTAGACTAGCAGCAGGGTGGCGATAATCAGCAGGCTGCGCGCCATAACCTGAATCAAGCCGAAGAAGAACGAGTCGCCCACAGCGAGAATTTGGGCGCTGACCAACAGGGCAACCGCTACCAACACCAGCCGGACGGAGCCGAATACAGCTTTAATCAGCCGTTCGTTGACCTGCCTGCCGCTTCGGTTCATCAGGCGTTGCAGCGGGGTCAACAGCACCCATGTCAGCACGCGACGGGCAAGATAAATCAGCAACAGGGCGACCGCTAGCACAAGGATGCGGACAATGGCTTCGCGTACTTGGACGGGCAGGCTGGAGAAGATGGGGATGTCATTCATTCGCGTGGGGTCTCCTTGTGCCACTATTTGGGGGTTTCTACAGCCGATAAGCATACCATATTTGCGCGGGGTGAGGCGATTTGATACGCTTGCGGTCTTGTTGATGTTGGTTGGATTAGAAAGAGGTGGGGTATGGGGTTATTGTGGCGGCGGATTAGCGCGGAACAGACGCCCCCACCGTGGGGTTTGCTGACTGCGGTCGGGATGGCGTTTGCGGCGTTTGCGGCGGTGTTGATGGCGGCGGGGATTGTCGGCAGCTTTGGCGGTCAGACGACCACCACCACGCTGTTAGCCTACTGCTTGGGGATGGTATTGACCGCGCTGTTCGTCACCGTGACGCGCAACCGCACCCCTGCGGACGGTGAGGCGCTGGCGATTGGCAAGTCGTCGGCGCGGATGCCGCTGATTCTCATGCTAAGTTTTGGCGTCGGCGCGGCCTTTGACCTAATCACGCTGGCGTTTGCCAACGTCCCGCTTATTACGGCGGAGTTTGCGTCAGTTGGCGGCGTGGCGGCGGTCAATCAGGCGGGTTTGGTCGGCTGGCTGTTGATGGCAGTGCTGCTGCTCATCCTCCAGCCGGTGGCCGATGGGTTGGTGTTCCGGGGCGTGGCCTACCCGGCGCTGCGGGCCTACCTCGGCCCGACGGCGGGCTTCTTCATGGTGGCGGCGTGGCATGGCATTTTCCACATGGTGGTTTACAGCACCCCGTCGAGCAGTGATTTCGCCAGCGTGTGGGTGACGCTGGTCGCGCCGATTTTGGCGGGTATTTACTTGAGCGGGGTGCGTGCAGCCACCGGCTCGACCCGTGTGGCGATGGTGGCGCAGGCCGGGCTGGGGCTGTTTTTCCTCGTGCGCGCCTTCACTGTGGTGATGGGCTAGACGCATGGGGCTGGTCATTGTCGGGTCGCGGAACCCAGTCAAGATTGAGGCGGCGCGCCGGGGTTTTGCGGCCATTTTCCCCGCTGAGATATGGGACGTGCGCGGTCATGAGGTTGAGTCAGGGGTATCGCACCAGCCCATCGGTGATGACGAGACGCTGCGCGGGGCGTTGCAGCGCGCCCAAGCCGCCCTCGCGCTTGACCCCGCCGCCGATTATGGCGTTGGGATTGAGGGTGGATGTGCGTGGCTGGGTGATGACCTGCTGACGATGGCGTGGGTGGTCGTGTGTGGCCGAAACGGGGTTATCGGGCGGGCGCGCAGTGGGTCGTTCGTCCTGCCTAAAGCCGTGGCTCAATTGGTCGCGCAGGGGATGGAGCTGGGCGACGCCGACGACCACGTGTTCGGCCAGAGCAACAGCAAGCAGAAAAACGGCAGCATCGGCCTGCTGACCGGCGACGTTATCACGCGGGCGGACTACTACACCCCGGTTGTGTCGATGGCGCTAATCCCATTTCGCCCAGAAAATGCCGATTTGGTGTTTTAATGCCTCACGAGTACGAAATCCGCGCCGATTACGACGCTGACAGTATTGTGGTGTATCAAGCGTATGCGCCGATGATTGCGCTACCTGCGCTAGAAACACAGCGCTTCGTGTCGCCGTTTTCGTTTACGCGGATGACATGGATTAAGCCCTCTTATCTGTGGATGATGCACCGCAGTGGCTGGGGCAAAAAGCCGGGGCAGGAGCATATCCTCGCCATCCGCATCACGCGGTCTGGTTGGGAGGAAGCGCTGTCGTTGGGCGTATTGACTAGACCAGACCCACGCATTCATGAATCCGAAAAACACTGGATTACAGAATTCAAAAGCGCAAAAGTGAACATCCAATGGGACCCCGAATATACCATTCGAGACCTGCGCTTAGACCACCGCAGTATCCAAATGGGTTTGACGCCGAGCATCGTTAAAAGCTATGTCAATGAGTGGATTCTTGAAATTAAGGATTACACGCCGCTGACGCGCAAGATTTATGGCTTGCTTCGTGCCAAACACGTTGAGGAAGCCGAGCATTACCTTCCGTCAGAACAGGTTTATCCCGTGCCGGAATCCATTGGCAAGCGACTGGGGATGCACCTCAAATAGCAAGAGATTGTTTGGGTGCGCGTGCCAATGATGCTTTACCTGAATTTGAATGAGGCGTTTTGATGCCCAACCAAAACGAAATCCGCGCTGATTACGACGCCAACAGCATTGTGGTCTATCAGGCGTATGCGCCGGTGATTGCGCTGGCCGCTTTGAAAGCCCAGCGCTTTGTGTCGCCGTTCTCGTTCACGCGGATGACATGGATTAAGCCGTCCTACCTATGGCTGATGCAGCGCAGTAATTGGGGCAACAAATCCGGGCAAGAGCATATCCTCGCCATCCGCATCACTCGGTTGGGTTGGGAAGAGGCGCTAGCGCTGGGCGTGCTGACCCACCCGGAGCCGAGCGTCCACGGTTCAGCGGAGCGCTGGCGCAGCGACTTTGACAGCGCCAAAGTTCATATCCAGTGGGACCCGGAGTATTCGATACGCGGCGCGGTGCTGAACCATCGCAGCATCCAAGTCGGTTTGAGCCGCCACATCATTGAGCGCTATGTCAGCGAGTGGATTGTCAAAATCGAAGATTTCACCCCCGTGACGCGCAAAATTTACAGCTTGTTGCAAGCCGGACATGCCGACAAAGCCAAACAGCACCTGCCGCCTGAAAGGGTTTATCCGGTTTCGGGCGAGATAGCCAAGCGGCTGGGGATGCACCTCAAGTAGGGCGCACTAATCCGCCTTCCAGACCAGCTTGTAGCGCCCGCGCTGGTTTTCGCCAGTCTGAGTGTACATCCACGTTTCGCCGTCCACGACCAAT
The DNA here is from genome assembly GCA_025454725.1 of Anaerolineae bacterium. Lineage (GTDB taxonomy): Bacteria > Chloroflexota > Anaerolineae > Aggregatilineales > Phototrophicaceae > Flexicrinis. The sequence continues at coordinate 7,550 of JALONW010000077.1, read as the reverse complement.
AAATCAGCGTGGCCGATGCCCACCCAGAACCCGACATCTTGGAGAACCGGGTTGCCGGGGTAGCGCTCCCACGGCCCGTCGATTTGGTCGGTGGTGCTGCGGGCAAACCCCAGCGCGTATTGGGTGTCCATCCCGGCCTCCAATACCTCTGGCCCGCGGATGCCCTCATAGCTCATGTAGTAGCGGTCGCCGACCTTCAGCACATCCGCCGACGAGACATAGCGGAAGTCAAAGTAGGGGTTGGCGTCTGCGCCGCGCAGGTCAAGCGGGCCGTACTCGCGTGCGCCGCCAAACAGTGGGTCGGCCGAACACAACTCAAGCTGACTCAGCGGTTGGTGCTTGTTTCCTTTATAGCAGCGGATATGGCCGGGTGCAGACCCCGCCGACGCGAATACATACAGTGTGTCGCCGTCGATATAGAGTCCCGGCGGTGCACCAATGAGACAGTCGGCGATTTCGCCCCGAATGTTCGGGTGCGCGCCGATGGTTTCGGTCGGGCTGCACGGCATAAACGAAGATGGGAACGTCCCACCCGGCGTGAGCAAATAGTCCCAATCTGACCAGACGAGGCCATCCAATGAAGTCCGCAGCATGATTTGGGCGTGCCATTCATAGGCCATGTAATAGCGCTCACCGTCATACGCCACGCGGGGATACTGTTGGGCGGCCTCGGTTGCGCTGGTATGGTCTCGGTCGTCATCGCAGGGGCAGGACTGGCACGGTAAACTGCACACTGCTGACGGCAGGCTGAAGCTCTGGCCGCCATCGGTGCTTTCCCACCTCGTTAAGCAGCCGGGGAAGGCCACCTCGCCGCCGCACTGGTCAACCACACCCGCGCTCTGGGTGCTGGCGTGCAGGTACGACCAGAACACCCCCTCACTCACCAACAGCGTGTCGCTTTCACCCACCGGCAACCCGACATCGAAAATATCGACCACCCATTCGGCGCGGCCTTCCCAGAAATCTTCAAGCGTGGGGTAGGTGGCTGGCTCGATGGGCTGTGAGCGGCTCTGCCCGCTGACCAGCAAGAAAGTGACGACAGCAGTACAGGCCGCTAAAATGTGCCGGAATTGATGCAGGATTGAGGGTCGCATTGCAAGCCTTCTCTATTTGAATATGTTATACTCTCTACCATCAACGAGATTTTACCACTGGCTGGAAAGCGTTGGCGCGATGGCGGATACCTCCCTCAAGGCTTATTATGCGTACTTGGATGAGCTGCTCACCCGTCAGAAGTATGACGAGGTGATGTCACATGCCCAGCACATCCTCGGCAAGTACCCCAAGAACCTCGGCGCGCTGCGGCGGCTGGCAAAGGCACAGCTCGAAACCGGTCAGTATGACGATGCACTAAAGTCGTACTCGCAGGTGCTGTCGTATGTCCCGCAGGATGTGGCGGCCTACGTCGGGTTGAGCTGGGTTTACCGCCAGCGCAACCAAGGCGACAGCGCCATTTATTTCTTAGAGCGCGCCTTTGAGCGTGAACCCGGCAATACCGAGGTGGTCGGCCTGCTGCGCGACGCTTACCGCGTCTTCCATGACCGAGCCAACGCCAAGCTGCCCAACTCGGCCTATATGGTAGCGCGCCAACAGGTCAAGAGCGGCCTAGACACCCAAGCGGTGCGGACGCTGCTCGATGCGTTGGCTGAGACCCCACAGCGCACCGACCTGCGCCTGCTGCTGACCGACATCTACGCGCAAATCGGTCAGCCGGTTGAGGCGGCTAAGAGCGCCGTGGCCGTCCTCAAGGAACTGCCGGACTGCGTACGCGCCAACCAACTGCTGGCTGTGGTCTGGATGGACGCGGGCCGCCCGTCTGACGCGCAGCGCATGGTCGCACGCATCGAGGAGGTTGACCCCTACCTCGCCTACGAGATTGCGACTGGGACAACCCCGCCCGATGAAGCCTTCGTCATGCCCCTCTACAACTACCAATCTGGGGCGGGCCATACCGTCAGCGCCACGCCGGACTGGATGAGCGCGCTAGGCGATGTTGCCCCGGAAGCGGACGCCTTCCAGCCGACCAGCCCATCAGACGTGCGCAGTGAAGAAGTCGCTGCCGCCAGTTGGTTGGACAGCATCGTCCCGGTGGAAGAGTCGTCTACCCAGATTTCTGATGACCGTGACGCGCTGGAATGGCTCGGCGCGTTCGATGAGGTCCCGCTGCAAGAGCAGCAGGCCATCCAGCGCCACACCGAGGAATGGGTGGGTTCGATTGACCCGACCGCCGTACCGTCGCCAGAAGAACAGGCCGACTGGCTGACAGGTGCAGCCCCAATCCCTGCGCCCGTCCCAGCAGAGGACGACGATGACTCGTGGCTGGCGGCTCTCGGTGCGGCCACGACTGAGGACGAACCGGCTGAGGCTCAGGGTGAACAGTCTTGGCTCCAAGATATCGAGGACATGGGTGGCATCTCCGACGCCAAAACCATTGTTGACCGTGCCGCTTTCGACCGGATGATGGCCGAGAACCGACCCGCTGCCGCAAACCCGTCCACCGAGGAAACACCCGCCTTCGATTTCAGCGCGTTCGATGACGCCTCAACGGAGAAGGATACTGAGTCCGAGGATATGGGTGGTGTCAGCGGCCTGACTGGGCTGCTCTCGGCACTGTCTGGTGGCGCGACCGATGAGATTAAAGACAAGGACGGGGACGCGGCTGCCGTCCCTGTGCCCACCGCCATGACGACCGACGATGATAATGACATCGACCCGTTCGCGTGGATGAGCGAGGAAGGCATTGAGGTCTTGGATGAACCTGAACAATCCGATTCCTTCCTCAGTGACCCGCTTGGCGTCGAGGAGATGGGCGTGCTAGAACCCGCCAGCGATGATGCGCTGGCGTGGGCGCGCCGGTCGGGGATTGAACTGACCGATGATGACGCCGCTGTTTCAGCGTTCAATGACCCGGACGTGGTTGACCCGTTCGCGTGGATGCGCGAAAGTGGGATTGAAGTGGACACCAGCGATGAGCTTGTGTTACCGTCTTCAGAACCGACGCTGCTGGATGGTGGTGCAGCGGAGGTTTGGGCGGGGGAAGATGCCTCAGACAGCGCGGAAGTGGTCGATTCCCCGGTAGCCGGAGAGATGTGGCCTGCCGAGGAAATGCCTTCCGCCGCTGAAATACCAGCCGAACCGGAACGCACGGGGATGTTGGCATTTATGCGGGCATCGTCAGCACAGGACGACGACTCAGGGGGAACGATGGGCGATAACAACGACATTCCAGATTGGCTGCGGGCGTCGAGTGATGCCGATGACAGCGATGATGGACTGGGGGGTGACGAGCTGCCCGCCGAAGATATGGATTGGCTGGCCGGGCTAGAATCGTCCGGTGAGGAGGCCGCTGCGCCTGCCAAGCCTGCCGAAGATGATGACGCGGACATGCCTGTCCCCGATTGGATGGCCGAGCTGGATGATTCTCGTGACCCACAGGAACTGGCGGCACTCTCGACCGTTGAAAATCCGGTAGTCGAGGCTGGACCAACCATTGATGAGGTTGATTCGGGGATGTTCCCCACGCTGGACGACATCGAAAAGCAGGTGTCATCTGACACGCTCATTCTCGATATGTCGGTCTACCGTCAGCAGGCCGAGGGTGAGGCTGATGCAGCATCGCTTGAAGGAGCGGCTGACCCTGCGGCGGAAGCCCCGCTGTGGGCGGTCGAAGACCCCCCGACTGCGGTGGCGACCCGCCCGGCGGAACCCGCCTCGGTCATGCCGTCCGTTACCTATGACCCTTACGATGACTTGCTTTTGGTCAGCGGGACGGTCGAGGCCGTGTCGGATACCCCGGCGGCCACAGATGAGCCGTCTGCGCCGACTGACGAAGCGGGTGAGGATGATTGGCTGGCCGCGATGGCCGCCAGCGCCCCGGTCGTTGAGGCCGAACAGGCGGCCAGCGAGGTCGCGGACTCTGGTATGGACTGGTTGACCGAGGCCGCTCCAGACGAACCCGTCAGCGGCGACTCTGACTCGCAGGAGCTGGATTGGCTGTCCGAGATGGCGGCCAATGCCCCGTCCAGCGCAGAGGAGGCCACCAGCGATGACAGCGACCCTTTCGGCGCGAGTGACCTTGGAGTCGATGCAGACGGCGCACCGACCACCGCCCCAGAAGTTGATTTTGCCTCGCTGGGCTTCCGTATGGATGACGACGAGGACACGACGGAAGGCGAAGGCGCTGACCCATTCGCTGCGCCGCCCACCCCTGTGGCGGAGAGTGGTTTAGGCGGTGATTTCGACTGGCTGGCCGACTCCGCGCCTGCTGAGGCCGACGCTGGTTCGGCTGTCCCGTCTGGACTCGACTGGCTGAACGACGCTGCGCCCGTGCTGGACGACGCCCAGTCTGATGACAGCGATGCCTTTACCCTCGATTTCTTGGATGAAGAGATGCCGACCGCCGATGTTCGCACCATCCCGCTGGAGGATGAGCAGCCCGATGCGCTCATCGACCGGGGGGCTGTCTCACCGCGCTTTGAGCTTGATGTCGATGTCCCCGGTGAGCAGTTGGGCGCGACAGCAAACCTTTTTGATGAAGTCATTGACGATAGTGATTTACTGATGGCAGAGGAATCGCCGGACGGCCTGTCCGAGACCGCTGCGATTAGCGCGCCGGATTGGCTCAACGCCCTCGCGCCCGGCCTTGAGGTCGATACCGATACGGTTGACCTGTCGTCCGACAGTGAGTACCTCGGTGGCAGCAGAGGCGACTATGGTTGGCTCAACACCCTTGTTGATGAGGAACTGCGCCCGCCTGCGCTGGTAGTGACGCGGCGTGCGGCGCGCTTCCCCTTCGAGACACCCCCGCTGTGGTTGCAGTCCATTCGGGACGAGACCCAGCAAATCAATACGCTGGATATGGACGCCAACGATGACGGGCTGCCCGACTGGTTGGACGGCCTCGATGACGCGGACAGCAAGTAAGCGCGGACGGGAACAAAAAGGGAATTAGGGTTATGACGGATCAAATGCCCGATTTTGACTCGATGACGCCGGAAGAAATGATGGCGTGGATGGAAGCGCTGGCCGTGCGTCAGGGCGCGACTGAGGGGATCATCAACGATGTCTCCAACGTCGAATTGGCCGAGATTGACCCGGACAGCGTGGACATTAAGGACGAATATATCCCGTTTGGGATGGACCCAGAGGTCTGGGCGCAGAAGAAGGCCAAAGAGGACGCTGAAAAAGCCGAGCGCATCGCACGGATGAAATCCGAACGTGAAGCAGCGAAGGGCGGCGCACCCGCTACCCAGCCAGCGGCGGCGTCATCTGCGCCTACACCCCAACCAGAGCCCGAACCGGAACCCATGAGCTTTATGGATAGCCTCGCGGGTGGGGACGATTCTGCGGCGGGGCTACTGGATGACTTATTTCAGTCTACCGATGCGCTCGAACCGGCGGAAGTCGATGCCGTTCCCAGCGCTGTGATGGGCGACGGCCTCGACTTCCTGTCTGACCTCGGCGCGGCGTCTGGGGCGGGTATGGATGACCTCGGCAGCCTCGACTTCTCTGGTCTGGACGCGCTGGGCGCGGATGAACCCGCCGCCGCTGCGTCGCTGGACTGGTTGGAGAGCATTGTCAGTGATTCGCAGCCAGTGGAAACGGTCAGCGAACCGGAACCCGAATTGGACTTCCTGCCGGGAACAGAAATGGAAGGCCTGAGCGAGACTGCTGTCGGGCGCATCCTCGATGACCCGATGGATTGGCTGTCGGATTTCGCCGAGGACAAGCCGATGTTGGCTACCCCTGCGCCGATGAACCTTGATGCGCTGTTTGACGAGCAGGACTCACCCCCGGCGGCCAGTTTTGACCCCCAGACCGACGAGATTCGCAGTGCCATCAAGGAAGGCACCGTCCAGCCAGACGATGTGAAGTCTTGGATGGACTCGATGCTCGACAAGGGTTTAAGCCGCACCGACGTGGTGGACGAGGAAGAGGACGATGAACTGCCCGTGAAGGGTGAGCTTCCCGACTGGCTCAAGGCGGGTGCGCCATCTGACCTCGATGCCGTTCCACAGGCGACCGTCGCCGACGACTCCGACCTGCCTGACTGGCTGACCGACCCGGTGACCGATGAGCAGACAGCCGAGTTTGAGGCCATCTTCTCTGAGGCTGCAGCCCAGCCCGAAACCCCGGTCTCGCACCCGACTACGCTGGACGACTCGCCGGGTCTTGGTCTGCTGGATACAGGCGCAATCCAAGTTGAGATGAATGACCCATGGGTCGAGGCGTTCGAGTTGGAACGCTCCGAAAAGATGGGCGATACCGACCAATTGGCCGCATGGTATAACGAGGCGAAAGCTGACCTGAAAATCCCGACCGATGCGGTCGAGACCATCAACAGCGGCGACCGCGAGGCCTCACTACCTGCGCCGGTTGCCTCACTTAAGCCCGCTGACCTCTCGCCTGAAAACGACCTTCCCGCTGGTGAGCCGCAGTCCGTCCCCGATTGGATGGGCGGTGAGCCTGCTGCCGGGTCCGATTCGATGGGCTGGGCTGCACAGCCCGAACCCACGTCGGCCAGTGTGGCGGCAGATGATGACCTCCCCGATTGGCTGCGCCCGGCGGCGGAAGAGCCATCTGCGACGGCGGATGAGGTCCCCGATTGGCTGGCTGGCCGCACGACCGTCTCGCCACAGCCCATCACCGAGGAAGAAGAGTCCTACACCGAAGTTGCATCTATCACCTCGCGCCCGACGGTTGAACTGCCGCGTGCGCCGCGCACCTCGTCTTCCCCTGCGACGGTAATGCTCTCACCATCCGAAGTGTCTGAACTGCTCAATTCGGCGCGAGGCAGCCTCAAATTGGGCGATGTGGCGGCCTCATTGTCGCGCTATGAGTCGCTCATCCGCGCGCAAGCGGTGTTGGATGATGTCACCAGCGACCTCTCCAACCTCTCGCGGGAGCCAGCGCACAAGGGCAACCCGGCAGTGCTGCGTGTCTACGGCGATGCGCTGATGCGTCAGGGCAAGCTGCAAGCCGCCCTCGACACTTACCGCGCTGCGCTCAACCTGCTATAATTCCGCAGGTTTTCGTCCTGAAAGACCAGACGGGCTGTCAACCACAGCCCGTTTGTTATGTGTGTAACCCACAGAGGAGTCCTTATGGCTGTCGAGCGTACCTTCGTTATGATTAAGCCGGACGGCGTGCAGCGCGGTCTGGTCGGCGAGATTATCACCCGTCTGGAGCGCCGTGGCATCAAGCTGGTGGCGATGAAGTTCATGAACGCCACCGATGCCATCCTGAACGACCATTACGCTGAGCATGTTGGTAAGCCGTTCTTCGCGGGCTTGGTCGAGTACATCAAGTCAGGGCCGGTGGTGGCGATGGTTTGGGAAGGCGACAACGCCATCGAGACCATCCGCAAGACGATGGGCAAGACCAAGGCCAACGAGGCTGAACCCGGCACGATTCGCGGCGACTTTGCCCTGCACGTCAGCCGCAACCTCGTCCACGGGTCGGACGGCGCAGAAGCCGCCGCCCGTGAGATTGCTATCTGGTTCAGCGCTGCGGAGCAGGCTGATTACACCCGCGCTGTGGACGGTTGGATT
>JALONW010000429.1 GCA_025454725.1 Anaerolineae bacterium | reverse complement strand
TAACCAAGCCGGTTTCCAGTTTTTCACCGACCCCAACATCATCAACGCGGTCTTTCTCAACCGCGTGGTGTTCTCCCCAGACATCAACCGCGTGGAGTTGGACGGCCCCCAGCGCGCCGACGGCCTCGCGCCGGATGCGCCCGCCAATCTGTTTTTACAGTCGCAGCAGACGCTGATTGAGCTGGCAGTGGTCGATAACACGCCGGGACAGGAGTTCATCATCTCGCAATTGTTCCCCGAAGGCGACGTGTTCTACAACATGGGGTCGTTCCAGAACCGTGGCGCGTTCATCAGCTTCCAGCAGAACGCCAACATTCGTTATACGGCTCAGACGGCCTGCCTCTCGACCAAACAAATCCCCAGCGACCCGACCGACCCCGAAGACACCGATAAGGTCGCTCTGACCTGCTACACCGGCTCTGACGGCGACTGCTACCTCGACGCGCCGGGACAGGAACAGCAGTTGTTCAACGTGGGCGAGCGTGTGGTGGTCGATTTGGTCAGCGGGGAGGTGGTCAGCCGGGGCGCGCCGATTTTCGAGGAGCTGCAAACCTACTACGACACCGCCGTCGCGCTCAACAGCGAGACGTTGGTGCAGTGCCTGAGCGAGGGTCTGGACACCGACGGCGACGGCGTGCCGTACCCCATCGACCTCTGCCCCGACGAGCCGGGGTCGTTGGCGGCGGAAGGCTGCCCCGACCGAGACTCCGACGGCGTGGTCGATTCACTGGACCTCTGCCCGGACGCGGGCGGTTTTGTCGATGCGGATGGCTGCCCGCTCGAGACCCCAACACCCGACCTGACCAACAGTGCGACGCCCACCCCGTCGCTGACGCCCAGCGCTACCGTGCGCGCCACCCGTACCCCGACCGAGACCGCGACCGTCTCGCCCAGCCCGTCCGCGACGCGCACACCGCTCGTGGCGACCCGCACCCCCCTGACGCCACAGGCCAGCCCTGTCACACCGTCGAATACGCCCATTACCCCAACCGCGACGTTTACATCGACCAATACCTCGATTGCCCCTACGTTCACGCTGACGGCGACCTTAACCGCCAGCGCGACCGATGTGATTATTACCGTTACGCCGTCCCCCACCAGCTCTTTTACCCCAACTCGTACCCCCACCTCTACGCCCATCACGCCCACGTTTACGCCCAGCAACACCTTGACGTTTACGCCGACGTTCACGCCCAGCATCACCCCGACGCCGACACCGACCTTCACCTTCACGCCGACGCCGACCTCGACTTTTACCATCACCCCGACCTTTACGCCGGAGTTTATCCTTACGCTGATTGAGACCTCAACGCCGGAGCCATAAGTCGTGCTGTTAGATTGTCAATAACCCCATACACGGCATGGGAACAGCGTCATGGGTTCTGGTGGGGCAGTTGCGTGTATCATAGGGATATAACGGTGTTTTAACCTGCCTTGTCCACAGGAGGCCGCCCGATTTATGCCTGAACTGCCTGAAGTCGAGACCGTGGTGCGCGGCCTGCGCCAACCGCTGGTCGGGCGGCGAGTCACCAGCTTCTGGCACGACTGGCCGCGCACCATCGGCAGCCCCGACCCCGCCCAGTTCGAGGCGAGGGTGGTCGGCCAGACCTTCCGCGCCGTGGAGCGCCGCGCCAAGTACATCGTCTGTCACCTCGACGATGACCTGTTGGTCGTCCACCTCAAGATGACCGGGCGGCTGTACGTCGCGCCCGCCGGTCAGCCCAGCCCCGATGACCGCTGGCTGCACTTCAAGCTGGGTTTAGACGCCGGTTGGGAGCTGCGCTTTTCCGATGCACGCAAGTTCGGCAAGGTCTACCTAACTCGTGACCTCGCGAATGTGTCGCCGGGGGCGGCGCGCCTCGGTCCCGAACCGCTGGACGACTCATTCACACCCGCCGAGTTTTCGGCACGGCTGCGCGGGCGGGCGACCAGCCTCAAGGCGCTGCTGCTCGACCAATCCTTTGTGGCGGGCGTCGGCAACATCTATGCGGATGAGGCGCTGTTCCGCGCTAACCTCCACCCCCTGCGCCGTGCCGACAGCCTGACCGAGGCTGAGGCGGCGCTGCTTTACACCACCGTGCGCGCTGCGCTGCGCGCCGGGATTGACCATGAGGGCGCTTCCATCAACTGGTACCGCAAGCCGGACGGCACGCAGGGCGAATCGCAGAAGCATTTCTTCGCCTATGGCCGCGACGGACAGCCGTGCCTCGTGTGCGGCACGCCCCTCCGCAAGATACGGGTCGCCCAGCGCGGCACCCACTTCTGTCCGTCCTGCCAACCCTTGGAGTAGCCCAAAACCATGGATAACACCGACCTCCTCAGCCAGATACCGCCCGGAATTATCGTCTACGCTGTCTTGACCTTCGGCCTCATCTTTGGCTTGATGGTTTATTTCGCCGCCGTTCGCCCCGGCATGATGAAGCGCCGCCGTGAGGCCAAGAAACTGGCCGCGCTGACCGCCCCCAAGCCCGCTCCACTGACGACGCCCCGCGCCAGCGGCGTCCCGACCGTGATGCCGGTTTCTGGCGCGGGCGGTGACGACCTGCCCGACCTCGATTTCCTGCTCAACGCCGATGTGCCTGCGCCGCGTCCTGCGGGGCCGCGCCAGCTCGGTGAGGCTGAGGTGCGCTTGGTGACGGGGGAGACGGTGCGCGCCCGTGAGGAACTCGTGCTGCTGCGTGACTCCAACGACGGTCGGTTGATTGTCCAGATGTCGGTCGCGACCTATAAATCGTTCGCGTCCGCGCCGTCGGCAAAGGCCGCCTTCACCCAACTGATGAACGAGCTTGCCAAGTCGCTTACCCAGCCAGACCCCGGCGGCGCATCAGCGGTGCAAGCACCCCCAGCGGCAGCCGCGCCGCCCCCGGTTGTCCCAAACATCCCGACCATCGTCCCGCCCCCTGTGCCGACCTCACGCGGTGCGACGCTGCCGGGTGACCTGCCCAAATACAGTGAGATGCGCGGCTCAGAACTCAAGGGGCGCGGCTTCCTCGGTCGCCCTAAGTTCGAGTTTGAGGATATCCCCGACCTGAACATCGCCGGGTCGATTGAGGCCTACCTTCAGCACCGCCTGATTCAGACGCCGGGCTACGCTGGGCGCTCGTGGCACGTCCACCCTGACCTGAAAGGCGGTGTCCGCATCGAGGTCGATGGGCAGTTCTTCGAGGCGGTCAGCGACATCACCGACCCCGCCGCCCGCGCCTTCATCCAGACCGCCATCCAAGAGTGGCAGGACTCGCGCCAGAAAAACCCCCTCTCCTAGGGAGAGGGGCAGGAGTGAGGTTCGCCTACCCTTCGCGCCAGATGCCTTGACCGTAGACCACCGATGGGCTGCGGTCTTCCTCAAACAGCCACGCCGGGATGGTGATGGGATACTCGCCGCTGAAGCAGGCGTGACAGTGACCGCTGGGGCGCTCTGCCCCCTCAGAAATCGCTGACAGCATCCCTTCCAGCGACAGATACGCCAGCGAGTCCGCGCCGATTTGCTGACGGATGGTCTCGGTGTCGAAGTTATGCGCGATGAGCTGCGAATAGGTCGCCATATCGACGCCCATGAAGCACGGGTGACGCACCGGCGGCGACGAGACGCGCAGGTGAACCTCGGTCGCGCCGCCCGCGCGGATGAGCGCGACCAGCGGGGCGGAGGTCGTGCCGCGCACAATCGAGTCATCGACCAAGACGACGCGCTTCCCCTTCAGGTTGCTATACAGGGGGTTATATTTAAGCTTCACGAGGTCGCGGCGGAGCTGCTGGTCGGGCTGGATGAAGGTGCGCCCGATGTAGCGGTTTTTGGTCAGCCCTTCGGTGTAGGGGATGCCCGATTGCAAGCTGTAACCGATGGCGGCGGGGGTGGCGCTGTCTGGCACGCCGACCACCACGTCAGCCTCGACCGGCGACTCGATGGCGAGCTGGCGACCGAGCTTTTGGCGCACGCCGTGGATGACCTGCCCCTCCATCTGCGAGTCGGGGCGGGCGAAGTAGACATATTCAAACGAACACAACGCCCGGCGCGCCGGTTGGCGGCCTTGAATCGAGGTCAAGCCGTTATCGCTGAGTTTGACGATTTCGCCGGGGCGCACCTCGCGCACGTATTCCGCGCCGATGGTTTGGAGCGCACAGGTTTCGCTGGCGATGACGTAACCCTCGCCCAGTTTGCCGATGCACAGCGGGCGCAGCCCCTGCGGGTCGCGCACGCCGTAGACCGCGTCGCGGGTCAAAATAGCCAGCGAATATGCGCCCTCGGCCAGCAGCATGAAGGCACGGATGCGCCCCGCCCACAGGTCAAGCTCGTCGTCGC
>JALONW010000428.1 GCA_025454725.1 Anaerolineae bacterium | reverse complement strand
GTGGTATGGGATTGCGCCAGACAAAATCGCGCCAACCATTACATAGACGTAACCCGGCCACATCCCCCACAGCGCGCCGCCCGCCACGCTGAACGTCCACGACGGGACCAGTGTGATGGGGCGCAGCGTGAACACGACCAAATAGACGATGACGCCGGTGGTTGTCCCACGCAGCAGCGTGACCAGATTGTCCATCAGCGAGCCAAAGGTCACACCGTTGAGCTGTGCAACTACCCACACGGCGGCCAACACCCCCGCCCAAACCCCCACCGCGATGACCGTGCGGCGGTTGGCCGCCACCCACGCCCGAACTCCCGACATACCTGTTACCCTTACGCTACAAAAACGCTAAAAAAATTAAACGACGCGCATCCGCCGTCCCCGCCACATGCTAACCGCCAACCAGACGAATAAGACAACGTTCAGCACCATCTCCAATGGAGCAAACCAAGCCGCGCCGTAATCCCGGTCCCAATAGCTGACTGGGCTGGCGAAACGGGTCTGCCAGTCAAACGGGAAAAATAGCAGCGGCCCGTCGTTATGGTGGGTCAAAATATCGACGAAACTGTGGAAGGCGCAGCCGACGCCAAACCACATCAGCGCACGCCCCCAACTGACGCCGCGCATCATCCCCAAACCATACCCTACCCCTACCAGCAGCGCTACCATCAGCGGCGCGTGGAGCGCATTATGCCCCACAATCCACAACGGGTCGGTGAAGTACAGCGTATCAAATTCTGTGCCGAACAAACGTCCGTCGGGGTAGGCTGCCCGCCGCTGAACGATGTAGGCGACCGTCAGCAAGCCAAGCGCCACATCCGGCATAAACGAGCCAACCAACAGCGCGGGGGCGTTCATCTGGGTGTCTGGATTGCGCCGCTTGGCGATGCGGTACACGGCGGCGGTCATGAGAAAGTGCGAGGTCGTGAGCATCAGGGGTTATCCGTGTTGAATCAGGGCGCGCAGGTCACCCTCTGACTGCGGCGCGCACACCACCGTCAGCGTGTCACCGGTTTGGAGCTTGGTGCTGCCGTGCGGCATGACCAGCCGGTCGCTGCGCCAGATGGCCGCCACCACCGACTCAGTCGGCCATACCACCTCTCGGATGAGCTTGCCGACCAGCGGCGAAGACGGCACGAGATGGAACTCAAAAGTATGGCCGCCGGTCAGCGTGTTGAGGCGGACGGTCTCAGCGACGTGTTGGTCTTGCAGCTTGCGCGTATAGGCGAGGTTATAAGCGCGAACCACCCCGTGCCGCCCGATAAGACCCATGAGCTGACCTGTCCCGCGCTCAACTACCGGCAACCGCCCGACATCGTGCGCGCTCATGCGACGGATGGCCGCCCACAGCGGCTCCTGCGGGTCAGCGATAATGGCGTTACGGGTGCAGATGTCCGCCGCCGTCAGGCCACCCGCGCCGGACTCATAGGCGCGCTGGAGGTCGGTTAGGGTCAGCATCCCAACCAGCGCACCCTCGCCATCCACCACGCACAGCGAATGGGTCTTCTGGGCGCGCAGGCTGTCGCGCACCTCACTGATGGGCGCATCAGCGGCGATGCTGGGCGCAGGCGAGACCATCGCCTCGGCCACGCTGATTCCCTGCATCAGGTCTACCTCACGCCCAAACGCCAGCCGGACACCCTTCTTCATCAAACTCTTGATATACAGGCCGTGCGGCTCAAATAATTCTGACGCCAGTACACACACCACCGTCGTCAGCATGATGGGCAGAATCAGGCGGTAGTCGTTGGTCAGCTCAAACACAATCAGCACCGCCGTGATTGGAGCACGCACCACGCCCGCCATGACCGCCGCCATCCCCGCTATCGCGTACTCCTGCGGCGCGCCAATCAACGAGCTGGGGAAAATGGCTTGCATGATTTGGCCGTAAGCCGCGCCCAACATCGTCCCGACGAACAGCGCGGGTGCAAACACCCCGCCGACGAAACCACCGCCAATACTGATGGCGGTCATAATGATTTTGGCGAAACCTAAGACCAGCAGCATCCCCAGACCGTAATCATCGCGCCCGCCGAGGACAGCGTTCATCTCCTCGCGCCCGATGCCGAGGATACCCGGCACCGCAATCCCAACCACTCCAACCAGTGCGCCGACGAGCGCGGTCTTGGCAGGGCGCGGCAGTCGGATTTCACCGATGCGATGGTGCATCCAGCTCATGCAGCGCATGAAAAAGACCGACACCAGCGCCAGCGCCACCCCCAGCGGCGCGAACATGACAATCTCAAGCGGACTGCCCAGCGTATAGGCAAACGGCCCCATCTCTGGGCCGGGGTGTAGCGCCTCAGTGACACCAGAGGCCACCACCGACGCCAACACGATGACGCTGAACGAACGCGCCTCAAATACCCCGTTCAACACCACTTCCAGTGCGAAAAAGACGCCCGCAATCGGCGCTTTGAAAGCTGACGCGACCGCAGCCGCCACTCCCGCCGCGACCAATAATCGGGCGTGGTCTTCACGCAGGCGGAACATCGACGAGAACCAGCTTCCCATGTTCGCGCCGATTTGCACGCTGGGGTCTTCCGGCCCAGTCGAAGCGCCCGCGCCCAGCGAAATTGATGAACTCAACGCTTTAATGGGCAGCTTGCGGTATGGCAAGCGTCCGCCCGACAGTGCCACCGACTCGATGACCGCCGCAACACCGTGAATTTTTTCTTCCCCGACGAAACGGGACATCAGCCAACCGACCAGCGCACCGGCCAACGCCAGCGCCACCACCCCGCCCAACGGCCCAATCACTGGGCCGAGCGCGTGGGCGGCCAATTCCTCGCGGAACAGCACAGTAAACAGTTCAATCGCCTCGCGATACAGCCAGATGGCAAACGCCGCCCCCACCCCCAACACGACCGCTAGCACGAGCAGGCCATTGGTGCGGCTGGCGCGCAGCCTTGCCCACAGCGCCCGTAGGCTCGGTGTCGTTTCTGGTGGTGTCATATCTGACATGAGAGAATCATCCTTTGTATGCGCCGGTTCATGGAGGAAAAGCGTAAACAGCCAGAGCGCATTGTAGTCCCGTCTCAATACCACGACAACCGTGGGGCGCGATAATCGTTCGACCTAAAAAGAGGCAATGAGCGACTAGAGGCTTTAGCGCACTCCCGCTAAAATACAGGCCGCGTGGATAACGGAGGACATTGGTCATGACTAAACCGTTGGCGGGCAAAATAGCAGTGGTGGCGGGCGCGACTCGCGGCGCGGGACGCGGGATTGCGGTCAGTTTGGGCGAGGCGGGCGCGACGGTCTACTGCGCCGGGCGCAGCGTGCGCGGCGCGCTGGCGAGTGGTGAGAAGCGCCATGAGACCATCGACGAGACGGCGGAAATGGTTTCACAGCGCGGCGGGGTGGGAATCGCCGTGCGCGCCGATTTCACCAAAGAGGCCGAGGTTGC
>JALONW010000427.1 GCA_025454725.1 Anaerolineae bacterium | reverse complement strand
CTGAGTTTCTGCACCAGCAGCGCCTCGTCGTTGGGGTCGGTTAGGTCGATGTCGGGCAGTTGGCCGATGAGATTATGGCCGTCAATCAGGTATTGCATCAGGTTGCGTGGGTTTGCCCCATGTTCCCACCGGGGGTTGTGTAATAGTGACGGTTAAAAGGCCGTTCATCTTCCAGTGTACGGCCTGCATGGGTCATCTGCAAATGAAGGAATGGTAAGGGGACGCATTTCAAGGTGTGAGGTATCAGAGAGTATTTGTAAATAGGCTGATGTTAAAGAGTTTTGCAAACACGCTCTCATCAGCAAAAAAGAGATGATTTTAGGTTTTCAATCAGCGGGCGGGCAAGCCCGCCCCTACACCACGCTCCATGTTGGGCGAAGATGACAGCCACAGCGGCAATCCGTCCTGTAGGGGCGACCCGGCGGGTCGCCCACCGCCTCTGAAATTTTATGGGTTCGCCCCAGCGATTTTCCTGTGTCCTCACCGACCGCGCAGTGCCAAGAAACGGTCGTGCAGGTGCGTCATGGGTCGGTCATCGCGCCCGACGAGGCCGTAGCCGTTGTGCATGCCCATCGCCCACGCATACCAAATCAATGCGGCCACCTTGCCGGGGTACTCCCGGTTGACCAGCTCGACAAATTCGGCGGCGTACTGCGTGACGTCGGCGGGATTGTCACCCTCTTTGTCCAGCGCGCCCCACTCGGTCAGCCACAGCGGACGGTCAGGCAGCACCGCGAGGTAAGCGTTCAGCTCGTCGCGCAGGTCGCCAAAATTGGCGTAGCGAGTGAAGGCGCGCGCGCCGCGACCATACGGGTGAGCGGCGATTCCATCGGGAAGAACGCCGGGCATCATCCCGCGCAGCGCTTGGATGGTCAGGCGGGCGTAGTTGCTGCCGGGGCCGGGGCCGCCCGTATGCCCGCCGCTGATGACCGTGACGCGCGGGTCTTGGGCGCGGATGGCCTGAATGGTGCGTCCAAGCAGATGGGCGTAATTCTGCGGCGACATCGGGACGGAGGCCACCGCGCCAATAGGGGCGTCCTGCTCATTCCAGACCTGCCAGCACGCCACCGTCCCCGTCGGCTGGAACTGTTGAGCGATGCGCCCGACCATGTCGGTAAATTTCTCGGTTAGCCGACGCCACTTGTCGTCGGTCATGTGCGGCCACGGCCAAAATTCGTCGCGCCCCTCACCGTAGGTTTGATGGGTGAAGGCGAACATGACCTTGTAACCGGCGCGGGCGTAGCGCTCGGCCAGCGGCGCGTAGACCTCATAGGCGGCGGCGAGGTCTTGACTCCCCCGCCCCATGCTGACGTTATAACCGAAACGTACCCAGCCCATCCCGGCCAGCCGCGCCGGGTCAGGTGTCCCCTGCGGGTGAAACTGGTCGAGGTTGATGCCGACTGTGTTGACGCCGCGCGCGCTCAAAATGCTGACCGGCGGCTCAGATTGGGCGACGAACCACGCGGCAATGTAACCCTCTGTCCCGGTCAGCGTGCGAATTTTCAACCACTGGTCTTTCACTCCGATTTTGGCGCGGGCGTCGGCCTCCGGCTCCAACACTTCCAGCGCCGACTGTGTGCCGACCGCACCGATGGGTTCACCGTCCACCGGCAGCTTACGCAGGCGGATTCCGTCGCTGGTCGGGCGGCAGTAAAAGCCGGCCATCGTCTGGCCTGTTTTGACCGGGGCAGCAGCGAACGCCATTGCAGCAGCGGTGGCGGGCGGTGATTCCGGCTCGACAGCGCGGACGAACTGCCCCGACACATACCCGACCGTCCCATCGGCGCGCCGGATGTGAATCCACTGCCCAGCCACACCGACCTTAGCGCGGGCGGCGTCGGCAGGTTCCAGCGCGGTGACGGGTTCATCGAGTTTAAGCTGCCCAATCGGCTTGCCGTCCACAGGTTTTTCGCGCACGCGCAGGCCGTCGAGGGTGGGGGTAAGTTTAAGGTCGGTCATCGGGGCGTTCCTTGTTCGGATGAAACCAGACAGTACAAATGGGTTTGCAGTGTGTCTAGCAACCATAACACGGAACGGGCGGTGATTGCACAAAATATGACGCCTAATATTGAATCGTGTGCATCGGTTATCGCTGGAGGCTCAAGCCTCCAGCTAGAGAAAAAAGCCAAGCCCACTGAAGGGCTGTTTTGAACGGGTGTGAGCCTCGTTTCGAGCACAAAAAAGCGATGGGGTAAGCCCCTTCAGTGGGCTTCCCGTCGCAACGGATAGCTTGGGGTTTGAACCCCAAGCGGCGCGTGAGGCAAGATTTGGTCGAACGGGCGGTGATTGCACAAAATATGACGCGGTGCGGCTAATCTGCCCCGCTTGGCACTTTGGGCTGGGGCTTCTGCGGGTCAAACAGTTGAGTGGTGCGGAGGAACCCCTGTCCGTAGGCGACGTGTGCCTGCCCGATGACAATGAACGCCTCTGGGTCAACCGCCGCCACCGTCTGGCGGAGCTGGTCAATCTGGAAGCGCGCCACCGTCACCAGCAGCATGGTGCGCTCCTGCCCGGTGTACATGCCCACAGCCTGCCAACCGGTCACACCCCGCTGCATGGTCTCCATGATGGCCTGCGCCACCGCTTTGGGATGGTTTGTGATGATGATGCCGTTGCGGACGACGCTGGGACCTTCGAGGATGTAATCGGAAGCCGCGCCCTCGGTCGCCAGCACGACGATGGCATACAGCGCGCCTTCCCAGCCGTAGACTAGGCCAGCGAACCCGACCACCACGAGGTTGGTATAGAGGTAGGTGGTGCTGAGGGGCATCCCAAACTTGTCCTGTAGGATGCGTGCCAGCGTGGACGTGCCGCCCGATGTGCCCCCCGCCTTATAGATGAAGCCCGCACCGACCCCACCAATGACGCCGCCGAACAGCGCGTTCAGCAGGGGGTCGTCGCTGATACCCTGCGCCGGGAACATCGGCGTGATGATATCGGTCAGCAGTGAGAACAGAACGACGCAGTAGACCGTCGAGGCCACAGTCGCCCAGCCGAAACGACGGTGGGCGAGATAGAGGATGGGCAGATTGCCCAGCAGCGTTACGAGGCCGATGGGCGTCCCCACCCAGCTGTTGAGGATGACCGCCGCACCGGACACCCCGGCGGGCGCGATATCGAACGGGGCGAGGAACACGGCGACCGAGACAATCCAGATGAGCGTGCCGCCGGTGAGCAGGGGTGATGCCCACAGGGTGGGCATCTTGGGGTCAGGCAGCGGGGGCGGCGCGTTAGGGGGAAACGGCGGCGTGTTTAGCTCCGGCGCAGCATGGCGCGCACTTGGCTGGTGAGCTGATGAGCGATGACTGGCTTGACGAGGTAATCGTCTGCGCCAGCCGCCATACAGCGCTCAATGGTGTTGGCGTCATTGGTCGAGAGCAGCATCAGGATGGGCAGGCGCTGGGTATCGGGGCGGGCGCGCAGCGTGCGACAAAGCTCAATCCCGCTGACCCCCATCATCAATGTACCGATGACCACTCCCACCACGCGGTGGCGTTCCAACAGTGCCAGCGCCTCGCGCCCCTCCCCGGCCAACACCGCCTGATAGCCGTCGCCGGAGAGCATCAGCTCCATCAGCAGGCGGGAGGTCGGATCGTCGTCGGCCACTAAGACCGTCGGTTTGGGCGCGTTGTTCAACAGATGGCGGGAAGGGATGGTCTGCATAGGGGTTTTAGCTTTCCCATCTTTTGGCTTCTGGCGTTTAGCTGACATTATAGCGACAAACCCAGACAAATTCCCCACAATTCTCTCCCCCATCAGTACTACACCCTGCACAACGCGCCAAATTGGTACAAATGATACGAACGATATATGACGAAACAAACTGTTCGTTTGACAAATGTTATACGAAACCCTAAACTCTGTAAAGACCTTGCAAACGCTCCCAGATGACACAATCTGCTTGAAACAAATCCATTCAAGTGATTACAACGTCCCAGACGATAAGACTAGCCACCTGACTAGGGCGTGCTAAGGTTTGTAGTGCTATAATGTCTTACAAAATCGGGGATGATGTATCCTTTATCCATCCCTGCGTGTCATCATCCCGTTCCCTTATCATCTCCCCCTTGCCGAGTGATACCATGCCCAACCTATATCTATCCCTTGACAGCCCTATGTTATCGTTTGCAGGGGACCTTCCCCGCTGCGAGGTGCCATGCGCCTATTAAACGCCTATCGGAACCTGCCGCTGGCGCTCAAGATTGCGTCGTTTGGCGTAGTCTCGGTCATTCTGTTCATCATTATGACCAGCGTCATCGTCCGCACGACCATTACTACGTCGGTCACAGACTACGGCCAGCAGCAGGTGGTGGGCGAAGCTGCGCTGCTGCAAGCCCAACTTGCCGCACTAGAACGCCAGTTGGTCAACGGCATCAACTTTATCGCCTCATCGCCTGCGTTCAGCGGCCCGTTCGACCTGCGGAACCTGAGCAGTCTACGCGAGCTTGCCGAAAGTGACGGCAGCACACCACAGGTGGACATCGTTTGGCTGTTCAACGCGCAGGGCAGCCCGACGCTGCGCTTACAGGGCGCGCCCGGCATACTGGATGAGGCGCAGGCCGTCCAAGACCTCATCACGCCGGTGTTGACCGACGGCACAGTTCAAACCGGCTTTGTCCGCAGTGGGGACGGCGGTGGAGTCTATCTATTGGCCGCGCGCCGTTTGGAAAACGAAGAAAACGGCGTGCGCGGTGTCCTCATGGTCGGGCGCGGCGTTGACAGCTTGTTCATGGACACGCTCAACTTCAGCCGTACCACCACCCATGTCGGCCTCATCTCCAACGGCCAGCTCATCGCCACCACCACCGAGGGCGCGGACGAGCTGACCGACGCGGGGGACAGCGCGCTGGTCGCACAAGCGCAAACCGGCATGGTAACGGTCGCGCCATTGGCGTTGGATGATGACGACACACCCGACATCGAGGCATATTTTCCCGCCCATGAGGGGATGCCGGGGGCGGTGGCCTTTCTCGTGCGCGTGGAGTACGAACCGCTGTTCGCGCTGCAAGATGACCTGCTCAACGGTATCCGAACCGGCGTCATCGTGGCGGCGTTCATCATCTCGAACCTGCTGGTTGTGCTAATCCAAGCTGGCATCACCCGCCCGTTCATCCGCCTGACCGGGCAAATCGAGCGCATCGCCAAAGGTGAATACAGTGAGCGCGTGCCAGTTAAGTCCAGCGACGAAATTGGGCGGCTGGGCGTGTCATTCAACCAGATGACCGACGCGGTGCAGGCGCGTGAGGCCGAACTTAAGGCGCTCAACCAGACGCTGGAAAAGCGCGTCGAGGAGCGCACCCGCGAGCTGCGCGAGGCGCGTGACGTGGCGGTGGCCGCACAGCGCCTCGCACAGGAAAACTCGCGCCTGAAATCCGAGTTCCTCGCCACCATGTCGCACGAGCTGCGCACGCCACTGAACGCCATTGAGGGCTTCAGCAGCATCATGCTGGGCGGGATGGGCGTGCAGCTTTCGCCGGTCGCCACTGACATGATGAAGCGCATCAGCGCCAACAGCAAGCGCCTGCTGCACCTGATTAACGACTTCCTCGACCTATCGCGCATTGAGGCCGGTCGCCTCGACCTCGTGAAGGAGCCGGTCGAGGTGCGGCGGCTGGTGCAGCGCTGGCAGGAATCGGTCAGCATCCTCGCTGAGGAGAAGAAATTGACCTTCACGGTGGACATCGCCGACGATGTGCCGCAAACCTTCGTCAGCGACGAGGACGCGCTGACCAAAATCGTCACCAATCTGCTCAGTAATGCCTTCAAGTTTACGCAGAAGGGCGGCGTCTCGCTGACGGTACGCGCTGACAGCGGACGGCTGACCTTCGCCGTGCGCGATACCGGTATTGGCATCCCCGTCCACGCCCGTGGCTACATTTTCGAGGAGTTCCGGCAGGTGGACGGCTCATCCAAGCGCGAGTTCGGCGGGACGGGCTTGGGCTTGGCGCTGGTGAGCAAACTCTCGCGCCTGCTCGACGGTTCGGTTGCGCTGGACAGCGAGGTCGGCGTGGGCAGCACTTTTACCGTTGAATTTCCGTTGGTTGAAACTGAACAAGGACAGTTGGCATGACGAATATCCCGATGGATTTGCTGGCAGGCTGGA
>JALONW010000426.1 GCA_025454725.1 Anaerolineae bacterium | reverse complement strand
CTGGGTCGTGAACAACCTCGACAGCGGGCGGCGTCCGGCGCAGGATGCCCATCAGGTCGAGGAAGCGAGCTCCCATGATGAGCAAAAACACGCCGTAGGCCTGTTGGAAAGTCGCGGCGGGCAGGTTGAGTGCAATCTGCGCGCCGACCAGCGACGTAATCGCCAGCCCGACCGCAATAATGAGCGCAGCGCGCACGTCCAACAGCCCCTTGCGGTAATATTCGCGTGCGCCGAAGAACGCGACCGGCAGCAGCAGAGCCGCTAGCGAGGTCGCCACCCCCTGCACCAGCGAAAAGCCCAACAACAGCGTCAGCGCTGGGACGATGACAATCCCCCCGCCGATGCCGAACATCCCCGACATGATTCCTGCGCCAAGCCCAACCCCCAAAAGCGCGACCAGTGTTCCAAAATCCATTTAGAAGAACCCCTATTGCAGAACCAGAAGCCCCCATTATGGCAGGCCGCCCGCTGACCATCACAGCCCAACGCACAAAAAAAGCCCCTCTCAGCGCTGAGAGGGGCTTAGGTCGTATTGTGGAGCCGACCTGTTTTAGTCGTCCGAGGCCTCGCGGACGGCCAGCGTCCCCGCCGTGTCGCGGGCATAGAACGCCACTTGGTCCTTAATCATCTCGAAGCCCGGCTTGGGGTTGTTGTAAATCCAAGCGATATTCTTGGCGCTTAGGCCGGGGGCTTCAAGGTCAACCCAGAAGCACACACCCTTATACGGGCAGGTGTAGGTGCGCTCGGTGACCACCAGATGCTCCATGTTGACCACATTAGGGTCGAAGTACCAGTTGCCCTCGAACACGCGGGCGGTGTTGTCGGACGGGCTGCCCGACGCGATAACCGCATCGCTGCCCTTTTCCTTGATGGTAAGCGGCATGGTGTCGTCAATCCTTCTGCCTATGTCGGCATTACGTCATGGTCTTAGACGCGGCGGCTTGTCAGAGCTTACCCCACCGGCGGACGGCGGGCGCGCCATTCATCACTTTTCCCTAGCCATCGCACCATTCAGCGAGGCAGGTCGGTTCAGGCGAGATGCCGGTGATATTCGGCAGACCCCGGAACTGGTCGCCGGTCAGGGTGGTGTTCTGGTACTCGACGTAGACTTGGAAATCGGGGCCGCTGACCAGTGTCATGTTAGAAAAGTCGGTGTAGCTGCGGGCGATGACCTGAATAGGTGTGCCACGCGGGATGATTCCGACACGAATGCGCGCCGCCGGGTCGAGGAAAGCGATAGCGAAGTCAGTACTAATTTGGTATTCCGACACCACCGTCAGCGCCGAGTTGAACAGGCCGCTTTCGATGCTGCTGGCGAGGATGCGCGTCTCAGCAAACGTGGTGGCGGCCACTTCCGCGTTGTAGCAGAAATCGGGGTCATTGGCCGGGACTTCCAGCACGAACAGGCCGCCGCGCTCCAGCAGGGCGACCAGAGTCTGGGTGGCGCGGTTGCAGCGGAACAGCGGGTTCGCACTGCGCCAGCCCTCTGGGCGCGTGCCGGGACCGTAGAACAGGTCGGCCATCAGCTCTAGGTCGTGGCGAACATCACGGGCAACTGCCAGCGGCGTGCTGCCGACCGCGCCGAACCACCCCGCCGGGCGCGTTACAATATCGACGAGGCCGCCGTAGAGCAATTCGAGGTCGGCGCGGGCGAGCAAGCCAAGTTGGGGGTTAGCATAATCGGAACTGCCTGACCAACCCGGCGGGCGCTGGCTGACTCCGAGCTGTTGGTCAGCCAGCAATTCAAGGTCGGCGCGGGCGTCCAGCAAAATGAGCGCGTCCGGGCTAATGGAAGGCGTCGCGGTCGGGAGGGGGGTCGGCTCCGCCGTGAACTCTGGGTTAAAAGGAGCCTGCGTCGTCACGACTGGCGCAAATTGGGTCGGCGCGTTGGGGTCAAACGGCGGGGTCGGCGATGGCACGATACCCGCCGCCTGCGCAGTCACGGTGGCATAAATGGCCGTGAGCGTCCCCGGATCGACCTGCCCGACCGGACGCTCAACCTGCGGCTGGCCGAGCGCGCCCGCCACTGGCAGTGCCAGCAGCAGGGTAAACCCCAGAATCCTCAACACACGAGACATGCTCAAACTCCTTCAGTCTGCCGCAATATCGGCGGCTCCATTGTCGTCTAATCCAAACGCTCGCAAGCGGTCACGGTAGGCCGCGATAACCCGACTGCCGTGGTCGTTGAAATGCCCTTTCACCTGAGTGGCGTCAAGTTGGGCGGTTGAGCCGCGCCGCTGGGCTTCTTTGGCAAAACGCCGCAGCTTGCGCCGTTGTTCCCACCCTTCAATTTTGTCACCCAGCGCCCCGCCCAAAACCCATTCACCCGCCTGTTTGAACCAGCGCCCAACCCGACCCAGCGGGCGCGCCGCCCCACGCGAGTAAGCGCCCAGCGCGTTGGGCAGGTAGCCCCGCGTCCACAGGTTGGCCTCGCGGAAACGGGCATACAGCCCGACGCGGTCATCCAGCGGGACAGCCTGCGCGATTTCGTGGGCGATATACACATCACAGCGGCGCTGGGCCAGCGCGTCGGGCGACAATACGAAGTTGGGGCAAACCGGCCAGCCCCACAGCCGCGACAGGCGCACGACGCCGACAATCAGCAGGCGTGCCAGCCACACCCGTCCCGGCGCAGTGACGATGAAGTAGTCGAAGTCGTCGCGCAGGTGGGCGGGGTTGTGCATCGCCAGCGCGCCGGTCAGCACGACCATGCGCACGAACGGCACACCTGCCAACAGTTTACCCGCCGAAACGGCACGCGGCCAGAGTTTGGCCGCCAGTGCGTCGCGTTCGGCGCGCCCGCGGATGAGCGTTTCGCGCCCGGCCAGTACCACTAGCCCATCCACTACAACCAATTCAGCTCGCAGGCGCGCCGAAGTAGTGAGGGCGGTATCCAGTTCGCCCCGCGTGGTCGGTCGGTCGCCCATCAAGAAGTGGTGCAGCTCATCCACCCGTAGGGCATAGTCGAAGACATCTGCATACAGGACGGTGCGTAAGACCGCCGCTTCCAACCCACCTAGTTCTGAATCCACTACGCCCTCGCCGCAAACCACCTACTGAAGGCGATTGTATCCGCAATCGCCTTTTTTGGCCGTGGGCGCAGGGGGTACGCCGGGTTTTTCTAATCCCCGGCGGCGCGCTCCCCCTCGTAGTGGGCGAAGATTCGGCGGTAGGCCTCGGACGACTCCATGAGCTGTTCGTGCTTGCCCTGCGCCACGACCTGACCGTTCTTCAACACGACGATGTGGTCGGCCCAACGGATTTGAGACAGGCGGTGGGTGATGAGGATGGTGGTGCGCCCCTGTGCGGCGGCGTAGATGGCGCGCTGAATTTTGTCCTCGGTGGCGCTGTCGATGGCGCTGGTGCTGTCGTCGAGGATGAGGATGGGCGGTTGCGTCAGGAACGCCCGCGCAATCGAGAGGCGCTGGCGCTGACCGCCGG
>JALONW010000425.1 GCA_025454725.1 Anaerolineae bacterium | reverse complement strand
AGACCGCGTCGCGGGTCAAAATAGCCAGCGAATATGCGCCCTCGGCCAGCAGCATGAAGGCACGGATGCGCCCCGCCCACAGGTCAAGCTCGTCGTCGCCGCCGGTCTCATCACCGCTCCACACGTCCGCGGGGGCGGCCAACATCATGGTGACGACTTCGCTGTCGGTCGTGCTGCTGAGTCCTGAACCGCGCTTGAGCAGCATCTGGCGCAGTTGGGCGGTATTGGTCAGGTTGCCGTTGTGCGCCACGCCCAGCGGCCCATAGGCCGATTCAATCATGTAGGGCGAGGCGTTGCGGATGTGGCTGCTGCCGGTGGTGCTGTAGCGGTTGTGCGCGATGGCGATATGCCCCTTGAGGGGGCGCAGGTTGGCCTCGTTGAACACCTGCGAGACCAAGCCCATATCCTTGTGGATGGAGGCGGTCACGCCGTCGCTGGTGGCGATACCAGCGCTCTCTTGCCCCCGGTGTTGTAGGGCGTATAAAGCAAAAAACGCGAGGCGGGCGGCCTCGCGCCCCGGCACAACTGCGCCGAAGATGCCACATTCATCGTGCGGGCGGTCATCGTGGTGCAGCATCATGGATGCGTCTTGGGTCATGGGTGTCCCTCGTACTGGAAGCGCGGTGCGCGTCCAATGTGCAAGGACAACAACGATAACCGACGACACGCCCATCCGACAGGGTTAGGTTGGGTGGGGTGTCCCTACTGTGCCTCATCCCGATACGCCGACATATCCCAAATTCGGAGCTGCGCGCCGCTGGACGCTCCCAGCCACAGGCCATCTGGACTAAAGCGAATCTTAGAGGCGTATTGGTTCAGCGATGCAAGGTACTCCCCGGCCTCGAGATTCCATAGGCTGATGGGGCTAATGACGGAATTGGCCGCCAACAGCTGCCCGTCTGCGCTGACACTGAGGGAATAAAACGTACTGGGATAACCGTCAAGCTCTGGGATAGGCAGTTCGGTTTCTACGCCCGATAACACATCGTAAAGCAGTATTTTTCTATCTATGGCGAGTGCTAACCGCGACCCAGTCCATACGTAATCACTCACACCCGAAAAAGCCCGGATGACCGTGCCATCCTCTACGTCAACCAGATTAAACGTCGCCTCGCCGATGGGTTGTTCGACCCGCCAGCGACCATCTGGGCTGGATAATGACGGCGGCAGCCCCTGACAAGCATTTCCATTCCACTCACACACCCGGTTAGGGGTGGTTGGCGGTTCAAATTGGTTACTCGCTAAGTTCCAAACCTCACCGTCCGCTTCCACAAGGTTTTCACTTTCCCAGCGCAGCGCGCACCGTTGTTGGATGTAAGACTGGAGTTGACAGGAGATGGTCAAAGGGGTACGGGAAGGCGTGTCGAGAGATGCTTGTTGTGGGTTAAAGCCCGTAACAGCGACCCGATAATCGATAACAAGTGCAATTTTGAGGCCGTCAGAGCTCCATGCAAAATCTGCCAAGCCGTCACTATAAGACTGTATAGATTCAGGTTGGTCGGTAACACTCTCTGGCTGTCCAGCCGCCAGATGTGGAATGATAGCATCGGGCAGCCATCCGGCAGCACCGCCCCACAGCGTGGTGAGTTCGCGCTGCCTCCTTGAATCGCGGGGATTTAGACTAACAACACCTAATGCCGTTGGCCCGCAGCATCCCGCATGGGTGACATCTGCGCCGACGATGACCCACGGTGCGCTGGGATGCCAATCATATAAATAGATTGCTGATGATGTGGACAGCGCCGCGCTGTGGATAGAAATCTGACCCCAATTTCCCCGCTTTCCGTCATAAATCCGTCTATCTTGTGTGCCAAAATATTGACCATCTGGTGACGGGTAAAATAGTTGGTTGTAGTCTGGCAGATTGGCGTTGGAGAGCTGTTGAAGCGTGCTGGATTCTTGCGAGGCAATGTCGTAGACCGTCACGCGGTTTTCTTGGTAAAACCACAGTTGACGGTTGTTGTCTGCCCAAACCACACTGTCATGGTCGGGGATATTCAGCAGCGGGCGGGCGGTGTCGGTGTCGCGCTCGTAAATATGGTGTCCGCCAGTTATATCTGTGTACAGATAATAGGCGCTGTCTGCCGACCACAGATGCGTCCCCCAATGTATACGGGTTGACTCATCACGGACAAGGCGCTGGCCGATGGGGACAGCCTGCTGCGCGTCGCGGTCAAGCCGCCAAAGCTGTTCATCATGGTAGGCGATTAACACGGTCTCACCGTCTGGTGACACGCTGAACTGGTACGAGTCACCACTTTCGACACTGAGGTCGTAGTGTTCCGTCGCCCCGTCACGCCGGTAGAGGGTGAAGCCGCGCTCGTCCGACAGGCCATAGGCTCCGTCGGGCAGCATACCGACAAATTCGCTTGCATAGGTGTCTACCACCGATGCCGAAGCGTCAGTTTCCAGTGTCACGATACTGACAGGTATTCCTTCCCAGTCCAGCCGCGCCGAGACCGATACCCCAACCCCATCGGGCAGCCACACCGTTTTGAATTCACGCGAGTCGCCCTGTAAATAAGGGAAGGGGGTGCTGTGGCTGGCGATTACGCCGTCTGTTTCAGAATCGATCAAGCGGTAATGGGCAGTGGCGGGAGGATTGTCTTGACCCAGTGGTTGGGTAATCTGGACGGCCAGCAGCAGGTCACGGTCGGGCGACCATTCCAGAACCACTGTGTTCACTTGAACATCGCGGGGGAATTCCAGCACGCTCAGCTGCGCTGATCCGTCCACGCGGCTGCCCCATGCCCGGTAGTAAGATGGGCCGAGACCACCATAATTTGCTGTCTGCCAGACCATCCAACGCCCCGACGGCGACCACAACGGTGCGAGAATCTCATTTTGGGTGGAGTCGCTGAAACCGACGCCCACCGCTCGGCTGTCGAAGCCGTCCGCCCGCTCGATGACGAATCCGCCAATGAGCGGGGAATAATAGTAGAGATAAGGGGCGGGCGGCGGATCATCCTGTGCGCTGACCGGGAAGACCAACAGCGCCAGCAGTACCAGCACGAAAAATCCGTTTTTCCAGCCCATTATCGCCCCCTGACCAGTGTTTGATGTGAACTAGACCACATCATCTGAGCGGTTGACAAGCAGCGTGGGGCAAACGGCGTCAAAGGGGTGGATTACGGCGCGGCGGGGATTTACCCCCAGCCCTCAAACGCCCACAGGCCGGCGAGGACGGCCATCTGCTCGTCTTCGGTCATGTCGTTGTAAAACGGCAGGCGTACCAGTCGGTCGCTGACATCTTCGGTCACGGGACAGTCACCGGGCTGACCGCCGAAGCGCCGCCCCATGTCGCTCAGGTGCAGCGGCAGATAATGGAACGGGGCGTAAATCTGGCGGGCGCGCAGATGGTCAATCAGCGCGGTGCGGTCGTCTAACGACGGCATGAGCAGATAATACATGTGGTACGACTGCTCACGGTCACCGGGGACG
>JALONW010000076.1 GCA_025454725.1 Anaerolineae bacterium | reverse complement strand
AAAGACGACGCGTCTTTTTTAGACAATGTGTCGCGTGATGAACTAGACCATATTCGTGGTGTCCTTAAAAAAATGTATGACGATCTAGAAACCAAAGCTGACACAAATTTCCGAGTGTGATGCATCCTAATACTCCCCTCTTAGGCACAGACGGTCTCACAGTCCAAGACTTCTGGACATGGGCATACAGTGACATCAACAACAATGTCCGACGTGCCATATTTGCTGAGTTTCTGGTTTTCAGTGCGCTTGAGTTGCTTACACTTCCTCAGCCAGCATGGAAACAGTTTGACCTTGAGTATGCGGGTCTCAATGTAGAGATTAAGACTTCCGGCAGCATCCAAGTCTGGGAACAAGCCAAGCCCACTCCGATCAGCTGGGGTGTCAAGCCAAAGGCAGATTTGCATATCTTTTGTTGGTACAGAGAAGCACCTTCCCCAACAGCGAATGTCTTAAATCTCGAAGGCTGGCGCTTCTTCATCTGTCCAACCTACATCTTGCCTCAGCATAAACAGCGCATCAGCTTGAAATCGCTCGAAACCGTCTGTGGGAAAGCGTCACTGGCGCAGCCTATACATTACGACAGATTAAAGGTGTCGTTGGAGCGTGTCATAGATCGCTATCAGGACGAAATCCTATCGCGTCGTACATAGGTAGGCACATAGACAATCATCTCGCAGCGTCTTATATCATTGCCCCTGCCTCACAGCGGGGGCGCGTCCTGCGGACGCCGATTCCCCTCCCCTATTATGCTGCGCGTCTTACAGCGTGGGCGCATCAGCGGCAGCCCATATCATCGGGAAATTGAGCGATGGGGGGGGGAAGTGAGCTAAAACGCTCGCACGTCAAGCGCCCGGGAGGCTGATGTGTCGTTATCACGCGCAGCATCGCTGTACGCCACCCTAGGCGGGGATGAACCGCACGCCGTCGGCGTTGGCGATGATGCGCCACAGCTCGCGGTACTGGTCATAAACCAGTGCGTCAATAACGGCGTCCTCGTCGAAATCCTTGGAGATAATCTCCCAGCCCATGACCTTTAGCCGAAGCTCCCCAGTCGCCATCTTGACATCCACGCGCTCATTGATTTCCAGCACCAGACGCCCAGCCTCATAGTGCCAACTCACCGCGATGGGATATGAGGGAGCCGGAGTGCTAACCGCCTCATCCGGCTCGACCGGCGCGACCGGCGGCCTCACCTACCCGGCCGCATCGGGCAGCGGCGGCGCAGGCAGCTGGGTCTTGCGCGCCTCCAGCTTGGCCGACAGCCAATCCAACACATCATCGTCGATATCGGTCGCGGTCAGCTTGGCGACCGGCTTCAACCCGCTAATCACCGCGCCCGCAGAGCTGACAATCTCCTGCCCAATCTTGTCGCGCACAGCCCCAGTCGGAACGCTGCGATAGAGGACGAACACGGCCACACAGAACAAAGCGCCGATGACAATCAGGGTAACGTTGCGTTCGACCATGCCCATATACTGCGTCTGCTCGACCGCACCGGCCAACAGCGTGGCAAACAGCATCAGCTCCTCGGTGTCGGCCACCGGGTCAGGGTCGGGGTTGGTCGGGAGCGCCTCGACCAGCGAGGGGGTCTCCGTGTCGGAGGTCTGGCCCGACTCGCTTTCCACCTCGGTCAGCGTCGCGGTCGCCACCGGCTCCTCCTGCGCCATCGCCATCAGCGGGTTCAGCGTCAGCAGTGCCAACAGCACCATCACCCACAACAGGAAATTGTGTTTCATCGGGCTTGCTCTCCTTCTCAACCATCTCGATAAACGTTTCAATCCGGGCGGCCATCCGTTCAATCGCCGCTTGCATGGCCGCGCTCTGCGCTGCCTTGTTCTTGCTGTTCTCGCCCTGCCGGTGCAGGACGGACTTCATATCATCGCTGAACGACCGAAAGCTCTCGCTCAGGCCATTCACCGCCGCCAACAGCTCCCGCTGCTCGGTCGCCAGCGTCGTATTGGCCTTCTCGCTGGCCTCAATCCGCCGCGTGATCGCGTCATGCCCGTCGCGGATTTCGGTAATGACCGTGCCGAACGTCTGCACCATCTCCGCCGTCAGCTTGTTTGCAGCCGTGTTCACGCGGTTGGCCGCACTGATCTGCTCAATCATGTCGCGCACACCCTGATTGGTTTGCGCGATTTTGTCTGCCATCAGGTGAAGCTGCTGCCCCAGCGCCTCCGCAAAGCGCTCAGACTGCCGGTCTATCGCGTCCGAGAAGTCTTTACCCGATCCCCGGATGCTGGCTGCAATGTCGCCCTGTGTTTCCATCAGTTTCAAGTGGTGATCGTTCATCGTCTTTTGTGTGGCTACCATCGCAGAGCGCGCCGCGCTCATCTCTTCGCGTGAGGACTGCATCAGCCCCACCACCATCTTCACCACGACGACAAGCGCCCCAACCACAACGGTAATGGCGACCAGCGCCAGCTTGGTGATGTCGGCCTGCTGCGCGGCGTTCAGCAGGCTAATGCCCGCATCACTCAGTTGCGCGGGCGGTATCGCGCGAGCAGTAGACATCAAGCTCATAACGTGACCTTAGCCCCCCGTCGGTGTCGCGGTAAATTCGGGTGTCGGCGTCAGCGTCGGCGCATCATACCGGCAGCGCACCTGACCATCAGCGAGGAAGGCCGTCCCCAACAAGCGGCGGCGGTCATACGTCTCAGGCGGACACGGACGGTTGACGTTGTGCGGCACGCCATAGATGCAGAGCTGCTGCCCCTTGGGGTTGGTGCGGTTTTCATACAACGCCCGCCCGCCGAGGTCTTCTGACAAGCACAGGTAGACCGGCAGGTTGGCACTGGTCGGCGCGGTCGCAACCCCCAACGCCATCACCAGAACCATCACAGCCAACACCAACAACGGCAGCATCTTAGAAAAATCCTTAAACATGGTGTAATCCTCCCGTCGCCCTAAGACGACTCTTTTGCGCCAAACTGCCCCTCGGCATGGCGCGCATCCGCTGGATCCGTGAAGATGGTGGCCGTATTGCCCGTCGTCCACCAAGCCAAATTGATGATGTGGGCGCTGGCCGACAACCCGGTAATCCGATAGTAGAAGTTGACCGGAAACACCACCGTGTTGTTGCCCTCAATCGCAAAGTTGGCGACGCTGCCCAATGTCGTCGGCGCGCCGTCCACGTCGATGCGGAACTTCACCACTTGCGCCGTGGCGCTGTTGCTGCACCGCAGATTGAAGTTTCCCCACACATCGATGCTGCACGTCCCGCTCGTGATAGTGGGCGTCACCGTCACCACGAACACAATCGAATCGACTACCACCGGCGTCAGGCTCGATGTCGTCAGGTTTGGAGACCGGCTCAGGCGGCGCAGTTGGTGCGGCAGGTTTTTCAGCGCGTCGAAGTTGTCCCGAATATGGGTATTAAACTGTGATGCAGTCGGCGCGTCGTTGAGCGTCCACGTCTTATTGATAAAAGGCATTTCAACTCCAATGCAGGTAGTTCGTGCCGTCCAGCTTCCCGAAAACCGGGTCATCCAGCCGAAATGTGTTGTACTGGCGTTCCAGATACCACGTCACGGCTGGCGCAGCGTCACTTCCAAACTCGTGCTGCTCTCCAACAATCACATAATATCCATCGTGTCCAGTGGCCTCGTCCTGCACGCGCACAGGGTCGCCCATCGTCTTCGAGACCATCGCCGTCGTCAGCGCGTCGTCGCCCAGCTTCTCGCGCACCGTCACCGTCATAAACTCACCGCGCGGCTGACCGAACACCATCACCCGGTGCTGCGCCATCAGCGCTGCCCGTTTCATGTTCGAGTTCAGGCGGAAGTCCAGCGACTCCGCCCGCGTCCCGTATTCGGCCTGAGAGTCAGTGTCAACATACCGATGCTCGGTTTCCCCAAACGCGGTCAGTTTCTTGCCGCGCACCTTGACCGAGGTCACGGTCTTGGCTGCCGCCAGTGTGTTGACGATGACGATTTCGGCGGTGTTCGGTGTCACCGTTCCCAGCGTCACCGTGACGCCCGCATCGGCCACCGTCTCCAAGTACACATTGAGGCCGCTCACCGTTCGGTCCAGCTCCAGCGCGACATCCTTGTACCGCGCATTGATTCGCACCGTCTCGTTCGCTTCCAGCGCAATGGCTGCCTCGGTCTCGTACAGGATTTTGTTGGTCGCGGCGCTCACCTTCCGCCGCCGCGCCACCACCACCGACTCGTTGTAGATGGTCGCGCCATATTGGTAATTGGCCGATTGCAGCCGACTCCCGTCCAGCACCAGCGCGCCAACGCTCCCGCCGATTTCATGGCCTTGGTAAAAGCGGAAGCGTCCGTTTTCCCGCCCCTGAAACCATGCTTTGCCCAGCACCGCCCCAGCGCAGTCGGCCAGCGTTCGCACCACGTCGATGCTGTCGCCGCCGGTCGCGTCCGGCGCATAGGCGTACACCTCCTCGTAGACCTCTGGCGTTCCGGCCTCTGGCTCAGGAGAAGCCTGTACCGCGTTGTCTGGCACAGGCAGCGCAAGGCTGTACTCCACCAGCTCGGCCAAGTACCGCGCCGTCACGTTGGTCTGCACCCCCAGCGGGATTTTCTTGCCGTCGGCCAACCTGCGCCGGTCATGGCACATAAACACCACCTGAGGAAGGCTGCCTGATGGGTTGACGTTGATGCTCTCCACAAACCCAGACCACATCAACGTGCTGGCTCCCCCATCAGCAGCACCGTAGACCAGCACACCGCGCCCCGGCTTTAGGTTGCCATACAGCGGCGAAGTCGTCCGCTCCGGCGCGAACAAGCCGCCGTCATTTTTTAGCGTAATCGATGCCCGCCCCATCCCTGCGAGAAACTGATGCGGTCGGGTAAATCCCTGCGACCAATTCCCGCGTTGGAGGTAATCGCTCACATTGTCGTAGGTGGTGATCAAGCCCGCGTTGTAGCCGGTCGGGATGGAGTTCCCCGCGATAATCATCGCCCCGGCCATCTCATAGGTCGCTTCAAGTGGATTAGACACCGCCTTGCGAACACGGAAGAACAAGCGGTCGGCGGAGGCCAGTGTGCCGGTAACGGCCACTTGTCTCCAGCCATTCCCCAAATTCACCACGAAACTCGAAGACACCGCCACTTGCGTTCCCGTGCCACGGTACAGCGCCATTTCGAGCTGCGCCGAATTTGCGTTCGAGTTGAATGCTCGCAGCCAGCAGACTGCGGTATAAACGCCCGCAGGTTGGGCGGGAATGTCATACCCAACCCCGTCATATCCCACTTGAATCGCCCCACCCAGCCCAGCCGGTATCTCGAAAATAAACTTCGATAGACCGTAATCCGTGATTTCCTTGGTAATGAAGCCGCTGCTGAAAACAGAAATCGAGGCAATTTCAGCAAACTTCAAACTGGTAATGTTGTCAGCAGCCTCGCCAAACAAATTCGCCGCGTCTCCCGGCTTTGCAAACCGGTGGAAGAACCCGCTGCCCGACCAGTTGACGAACACTTGGTAATGAATCACAGGTCTTTCCTCCGTATCGCCCGCTCCAGCATATCGACCAGTTCATCAGGCGAGTTCGCGTAATTCGTCAGATTGATGACAATCGACCGGCCACCGCCGCCATCGGCAGCCACCACCGGCGCACGCATCCGCAGCGCCCGGAACGCGGCGTTCTCGCTGGCGGTCAGCACCGCCTCACCTTCATGCAGCCGCGCCAAACCCTCGCGCCGCACGTAAGGCGTCCCCACCGCCACACCGGGCGGCTCCACCTCGGCGTTGTCGTCCCCGCCGCCCGTGCTGCCGTACCCAAACAGGCTGAAGATGACATCCAGCGGAATGTTGAGCGCCCCAATCGCGTTCTGGATGGCCGTCACCACGTTCGTCACAAAGCTGATGAACGGCGACACCTGAAGCGCTGCCTGTATGCCCACAATTGGGTTGGCGGTCGCAATCTGCGCGCCCGCGTCTGCCTCGACCTGCGCCACATCGACACCCAGCGCGACGGCCAGCGGTTGCAGCAGCGTGATGGTGTGCTGGTCGCCTATGGTGAACGCCTCGCGCAGCGCGTCCTCGACCACCACCTTACCCGTGACCCCCATCCCGGCCACCAGCATCTGGAACTCCGGGCTTTGCGGGTCAAGCATCTCCGCCATCGCGCCATAAACGCGGTTATACCCGCCGCCAAAATCGACCTGACCCAACGGGACAGACAGGTCAATCGGCTGGCCGGTGCTGATTTGCGTTTGGAGCATCTCGGTGAAGCTGTCCGAAACCCGCATGTTTCGCGCCGGGCGCACCACCGCGACCATCTCCTGCACCAGCGCATCTTGGTTGTGTCCGCCGGTCAGCGCGTCTAGCGCGACCTTCGCGTTGATGGTGAAAATTTGCAGGTCGGCTACCAGCAAATCAACCCCGCGCCGCAGGTTGTCGAAGAACATCGAAAAGCCCAGCCCCATACCGTCAAGGATTTCTTGTACGTTGGGCAGGTCCAGCCCCGTCAGCTTCTCGAAGAAACCAATCAACCCGTCAAGGATGGTCAGAGAGATGGTGGGCATGATGCTTGCGAGTCCGCCAATCGCATCGGTGATACCCCGCAGCGCTCCGCCCACGTCACCGCGCCCGACCGCCGCCACCGCCTCGATGATGCTGCTGAGTGCCTGCCCGAAAATCGGCAGCACGTTGCCCAGCGCCGTCAGGATAGTTTCAATGCCCTGTCCGGCTGCCGTCGTCACCACCGTGACGATACCGCCCAGCACCGCCCCGACCACCCGCACCACCTCGTACAGCCCGTCGGTATTGGTGTCGGCCAGCGCCTCGAAGAACCCCTCCACACCGCCAAAGAAGTTGTCCAAACCCTCTTGGATGCCGGGGCCGATGCGCGTGAAAATGTCTTGGATGAACTGAAGACCTTTCTCCAAGTCCGCCCCGATGCGCGCCAGCATCGTGTTGCCACCGCCTGCCGCCGCGCCGCCGCCGCTGTCGCTGGCTTCACCACCGCCGCCAAACACCCGGTCAATCACGCCCTCAATCAGGCTTTTGAGGGTGTTCAGGCCATCCTCGACCGCCGTGACGATGCCCGACTCCTCCAAGAACGTCCTAATGCCGAGGAAGTCGTTTTCAATCGCCTCGCTCACCAGCCGCGCCGCGCCAATCGCCAAACCGAACGGGCCGCCCAGCACAATTCCCGCCACTGAAATCACAATGCCAGAGATGCGGTCAAAATTCTCGTTGGCCCACGCCTGCACGCCCGACGTGTCGATAGCCGACAATCCAGCGATGCTGTCCTGCACACCGGTCTCGATGGTCGTCCTAATCCCGGTCAGGTCGAGGTTCAGCGCAGCGATGCCGTCCTCGATGGCCGTCCCGACGCCAGACACGAAACCGCCGACTTGCAGCCGCAGGTTGTTCAGCGCAGACTCGAACTTGGTACGCAGGTCTTCGACGATTTCACCCACCGTCGTGTCGCCAATTCGGATGCCCGCCAGCGACGCATTGATATACCGCGCCACCCCCTCCAACCCGGCCACCCGGTTGGCTATTTCAAGGCCGAGCAGCCAGTCATGAATGGCGGCTTGATTGGTTCGGACGACGATCGCCAGCGCCGCCAACCCGCCGACCGCCAGCGCCACCGGGTTGAGCAGCAAGCCCAGCGCAATACCCACCCCGCTGATGACCGGCCCAGCGGCGACCATCAGCACGGCCACCTCTGCAATCGCCCGCGTCAGTTCCGGGTTTCGGTTGATGAAGTCAAACAGCTTCAGCGCGAAATCATTGAAGACCGCCGCCACCCCGCCGATGCTGGGCAGCAGCAGCCGCGAGAACGCGATACCCAGCGCCTCGGCCCTTGCCCGTGCCAGTTCCATCTCTGCTGCTGGGCTGCTGCGCTGGATTTCACGCGCCGCGTCGGTTAACCCGTCCAGCCCGATGGAGAAATCTGCGAGGAAGCCCGCCGCCGCTTCATCCGTCAGGGAGATAACGCCGTTCAGCGCCTCCACGCTGCCGGTTAGTGCGGCCACGCCGTTCGTGGCTGCCGATTGCGTGCCGGACAGCGCTTGGTACGCCCCAACCAGACCGAGCTGTTGGATGGCCGCCTCGCCGCTGGCAAATCCCAGCTCCGCGAGACCGTCCTTCATCATCTCGTTGGGCTTAATCATCGCGGTGATCATCGCGCTGACCTGCGTCGAGGCTTCGCTGAAGCTGAAGCCCTTCGTCGTCACGAAGGCCAGAGACGCGGCGAGGTCGTCAAATGAAATACCGACGTTGGCCGCCAACCCCGCCACATCTGGCAGCGCACCGGCCAGCTCCTCCATCGTGCCAACGCCGACGCCGACGGCGCGAGTCATGACGTCCGAGGCGAACGCCGCATCCTCGGCACCGAACTTATACCCGTTCATCACGGAAATCAGCGCGGAGGTGGTCGCGCCGAGGTCGGCGCTCCCGGCCTCAGCGGTGGCGATGGCGGTCTCGAAGACGGCCATCCGGCTCGTGGCGTCCGTCACACCGCCAACGATGTCGTAGTAGGCAGCGGCGGCGGCCTGTGGCCCGGCCAGCGCGTCAGCCCCCAGCGCCAGCACCTCGTCAGCGACTCCAGCCATTTCCTCGCGGGTCTGGCCGACCACCGCCGCGACGTTGGTCATCGTCTTGTCGAATTCAAGGCCAGCAGACACCGCGCCAGTCAGCGCGACGGCCAGTGGCAGGGTGAGCATAGCGACCTGACCGCCCACGCGGGTTAAGGTGCTGCTCAACCCATTGAGCATAGACACGAAGCGGCCAGCGAACCCTTGGACATCACGGTCGGCTTGATTTAGCCCAGCCTGTAGGCCGGAAATATTCGCGCCCACCAGTACGGCGAGTTCTGCTAAGACTCCGTCGTCCATCAGTAGTCCCCGTTCGCCCGCTGTTCGTTCAGCATGGCCGTCACGTTAATCACCGCCAGCACGTCGGCGTAATCCTGCGGGCGCTCCTGCCGCAGCTTATCGACGTAATCCAGCGTCCACTTCATCTCACGCGCCACAATCACCCGGCTGAGGCGCACCTTCTCATCATCAGAGAACGGATGGCCGTAAATCGGCTGTCCGAACTTGATGTACTGGTACAGGCGATTAGAGAAACGAGGTCAGCTCGTCGCGGGCGGCCTCCGAGAGCATGTTAAACAGCGGCATGAACACGGTGTAATACGGCAGTTCCAGCAGATCGTCCGCCGTCACCTTGCCGCTGCTGCTCGACAGCAGCAGGCGCTCCATCAACCGCGCCATCGCAACCGGGTTGTTGCTGGCAGCGTTGACCGCGTCCATATCCTCCAGCGTCAGCTCGGTGAGGTTGAGGACGTAGCCGCTGGTATCGGTGTCCAGCCCTTCGCGCTCAAACTTCACCTTCTGGGCAACTGTCTTGAAGCGGTCAGCGCGCAGCTTCAGCCACGTCTGTTCCTTGGCGGACGGTCCCCACGGGCATTGGGTCACCACCTGCACGAACACCTTGGCGAGGTCGCTCATGCGCCTAATCGTGGGGAAGTCCTTCGCCTTGATTTTGGTCAGGTCAATTTTCAATTCACCGGGCAGCTCGGCCATCGTTTCGTTTCTCCTGTGTTATAAAAAGCGGGGGCGTTCTGCCCCCGCATCACTTCACCGCGCTTAGTAGGTGTCGCCAAGGCGCGGATGGTACACCCAGTCGCTGCCTTGGTTGACCCATTCAATCTGGATTTCGGTCAGCTTGCCGATGGAACCGCTGGGCTTGAACATCTTGATTTCAGCGAGGATGCCGAACTTGTCGCTCCCCGCTGCACCGCCCAGCCAGCCCCATTCCAGCGTCCCCTGCTGACCCTGCCGACACTGGGCGCGAACGGTCGCGCCGCCCGTCCCCTCACGGTAGGCAATCTTCCCCTTGGGGGCGACCATCTCGCGGATTCTCTGACTCGTCCCCAGCTTGTCCGAGAAGGCCGTATTCGTCTCATACGTGCCGTCCTCGCCGGGGTCGAAACTCATCAAATATGGGCTGAGGTCAATCCGGTCCCCGCCCTCCGGTGTCCACCAGACCGCGATTTTCGAGTCTGCTGCGTCTGTCTTGCGTGTGGCAGCCATAGCGCCATTCCCTCCTATTCGTCGTCTTCCGTCATGCCGATTTCATACAGACCGCCCGCGATAGCGTAATTGCGCCGGTCGTGCGAATGAACAAAGCGGATACCGCTGCGACGGCGGAGCCAGTACATGCCCCACCCCTCCACATCCAGCGCCGCGCGGTGCAGGCGTTTCCGCAGCAGCGCGGCGATTTCACTCGCCAAGCGCAGTCCCGACGTGTCCGCGATGACCACCACCCGCACGTTGAAGATGAGCGCCACTTGGTTGACCGGCGTCCGGTCAATCTCGCGGTCGCTCTGCACGCTGATAATCACGTAAGGATGCTCCGCGTCGGACGGCGCTTCCTCGAAGTAAATCCGGTTGTCCACTTGCCCCGACAATGCCACGTCGGCCAGCAGGTGAGCGCGGATGGCTTGCTCCGCCGACAGCACCGGGTCGCTCATCGCCGGATACCCCGCTTCATGCGCTCGATGAACACCGGCAGGTCGGTCTTCATGCTCTCCGCCGCCGGGGTGACGAACGGATGGCCGTTCAGCTCCAGCGGCAAACCATACTCTGCGCCGACCAGCACCCGCCGAGTCAGCGGCCCCACCACCTCAATCTGCACCGAGTTGGCGAGGTAGCCCGTATCGGTGTTGGGCGGAAAATCTTTCTCGGCGGGGTAAGCCGTCCGCGTCGGGTTGTAACGAGTCACCGGGCCAGAGCTGGGGCTGCGGTCTTGGATGTTGCGGACGATTCGGGTTTGCGTTTCGAGCGCCACGCCATCGACGAACGCCTCGGCCTCGCTCTCGACGATGCCCAGCTTTTTCAGGATGTCGTTGAACTCAATCCGTACCTCGAAGTCGGCCATGTTAGTCCAACCTCGCCAGCTTCACCGTCATAAAAACTTGGTCGGTCAGCGGCGCGAGGATTTGCAGCACCTCGTACACCACCCCGCCCATCACCACCCGGTCACCGTCCCGTAGGTCGGTGTCATGCGCCAGCGACAGCTTGAAGTACACTCGTCCGACCTCTTTGTCTTCGACCACGCCCCGCGCATCCTGCCGCGTACCGGGCAGCATCCGGCAAGCCACATCCGCCGCGACAACCGACCACCCGCCGCGCAGGTAGCCGCCTTCGCTGGTTTGGCTCTGGCGTTCGATGGTGCAGGAGTCGGTCAGAAACGCCCGACCGTACCGCCGCATCATCGCCACGGCTTGCCGCCCGATGCCGACGCTCACTCCAACACCTCCGAGCTGCGCCGACGGCGGTACGTGTACTCGTTGCTGAGGTAGTACAGGTCTTCCCCACCGGCTGGCTCGTTGCCCAGTCGCCCACCCGCGTAGTCGGGTTCGCTGACCGTCTCCGAGTCGCCCCGATAGGTCGAGACCGTCTTATTGCCAACCCCGCCGCCCAGCTTGATGCCGAACTCCGCTTCGAGCGAGCGCAGCATCTTCTCATAGCCTGCCCGCGCCGCTGCGTGCGACACCTGAAGCCAGTCCGCCCGGACATCGGGCCGACTCAACTGCCGGATGATATGTCGGACAGCAGCCAGTACCGCGTGCTGCTTGCTGGCGCTGGTGGCGAGCAGTGACGCGATGATCGCATCAGACAGGAAGCTCTCGTCCTCGTTCGTGT
Source organism: Anaerolineae bacterium (assembly GCA_025454725.1). Taxonomy (GTDB): domain Bacteria; phylum Chloroflexota; class Anaerolineae; order Aggregatilineales; family Phototrophicaceae; genus Flexicrinis. The sequence continues at coordinate 2,155 of JALONW010000076.1, read as the reverse complement.
CTCCGCTGTGGAAGCGCACGAAGTCGCGGTCATCGGTCAGGTCTTCCGTGTAGGTGAATGCCATCGCGTCACGCTCCCGTTTTCAGGCTGCCTAGTTGATGGTCGGCGAGTTGTAGTTGCCGCTGGCGTCGAAACGGCAGGCGTACCCGTTCAGGCGCTCCTCCACACCCACGCCGAACTCGTGGATGAGGGTCACGTTTTCCAGCGGGAAAGCCTTGATCTGCTTTTCGCCGCGCATCAGCAGCGGAGCTGCGCCGAGGTCGGGCGCATAGCGCACCGCCAGCGGGTTGTTGGTCGCGTTGCGGCCATAGCTGCGGTACATGCCGAGGTAGTTGGTCGGCAGACGGCGGCAGGCGTGCAGCTGCACCACGCCGAGGTTGGTCTCGAACAGGCCGAAGAACTGCTCCTCGAAGCGTGCCAGCGTCAGCGCCTCGGTGCTGGCCGCCTGCACGTACTGGAAGCCGCGATCCGGGCGCACGAAACCCGGCAGCGCGATGTAGTCCGCCTTGTCCGCATACGGGACCAGCGCGACCAGCGGCCCGTTGATGCCGTGTTCCGCCAGATGCTCGTAGCCCTCGGTCAGCGCCGCAATGCGGCCATCAGAGTCGTCCGTCTTGCGGTCGAAGTGCGAGTGGGACGACGTGAAGGTCTGCCCCATGTACGCGGGTGGGGTGAACGGCACGCTGCCCGTCCCCTTGACAAACGGGACATCGTACCCGCCGCCGGTGGCGAGCTGGTTCTCGGCGTTGCTGAAGAAGCGCGTCAGGATGCGCTTCTGCCAGTTGTCCTCAACGTCATACAGCGCGCGCTGCAGGTCGGCGTCGATTTGCGCTTGGCGCGCCTTGCGGAAGAAATCCCATGTCCACTGCATCGAGCGGTCATACGACCGCAGCGGGTACATGTGGCCGATGGTCTTCCCGCGCTTGGGGTCGGCGGTCGTGTACTCTGTCCGCTCGGACATGCCAGCGGTCGAGTCGCCGTCGCGGTATTCCTTCCCCAGTTCATCGGTGACATGGATCATGCCGCCGTAGATGGGGTCGTTGGACAGCTCTTGGTACTTCAGGCGCAGCGCGGCCACGATGTCGTTGGTGATGCGCTCGAACGTCGTGCCGTCCGCGAGCTGGTGCTTCAGGAGTTCGCCAGCGTCCCAACCGAGCGGGAGCGCGAACTGTTTCATATCGCCGGGGCCGAGTAAGGTAGGCATATCGTTTCTCGCTCCTTGATTAGACCGCGGTCGGGACGATCATCTGACCCTGCACGTAGAGGACCGAGGTCTTCTCAGCAAAGCCGATGATGTAGTTGAAGTCGCCCGTCGTCGCGCTGGGCGTCTCGTCGATGTTGCCGTCGTCAGCGACGTACAGCGGCGCGCCCTCGGTCATGTCCGTGGCGTTGCCCAGCTCGACCGGCCCGTGTGTGACGACATCGCACGGCTGGCCGACCGCCGTCACGGTCGTCAGACCATAAACGCCGATGGCGACCACGATGCCACGCGCCTGAGAAGTCCCGACCGCGTCCTTGTCGGCCAGCTCAATCGTGCCATCGTTCTTGACGTAGACCACCTTGCCCACCGCCACGTTGGTGCTGGCGGCAGCATAGCGGCGAATAATCGCCCCGTTCAGGGGACGAACGTTTGACGCAGTGACATCCACCGCAGCCATAATCCCTCCTAGTCGTATTTCTTGATGTTGTAGCGTTTGGCCACCTCGTCGAGGTGCTGTGGGCTGAATTCTTGGGCGGCATCCGTCCGCCCGCCCTTCGCCCCGGCATCGGTCGGCGGGGCTTGACGACCGCCGAGCTTGTCGGCGTTGTCCTCAAGCCATTGCAGCGCAGCCACCGGCTCCATGGTTTGGAGCAGCACCTTGATGTGGTCGGGAACCTTCTCCAAGCGACGCTCAAGATTGGCCTTGACCGTCCCCAACAGCTTCTCCGCCTGTTCCTTGAAGGGGCGGAGGGCTTCCAGCTCCTTCTCGGCCTGCGCCAGCGCTTCGGCGTGCTTGTTCTGCGCGGCCAGCTCGTCCCGCTGTTTCTTTTCAGCGGCCAGCCTCGCGTCCTGTTCGCGCTTCTCGATTTCGAGCAGCTTCGCCTCATACGCCTGCTTCTGCTTGACCACCTCTTGGAAGCGCTCATACGGGATCGGGCCGGGCGCTTTGTTTTC
>JALONW010000424.1 GCA_025454725.1 Anaerolineae bacterium | reverse complement strand
CGAGAGTTATGGCAAATTCCAACCACATCGTCATCATCGGCTGCGGACGGCTGGGCGGCGCGCTCGCCAACCATCTCAGTCAAATTGGCCACGAGGTCGTCGTCATCGACCAGCGCGAGGCCTCCTTCGACAAACTCTCCAATGATTTCAGCGGCTACAAGCTCATCGGTGATGCGGTAGAGCTGCATACGCTCAAGGAGGCTAAGATTGAGATGGCCGATACCTTGTTTGCCACCACTACCTCCGACAACACCAACCTGATGGTCGCGCAGGTCGCCAAGAATGTCTTTAACATCCCCCGCGTGGTTGCCCGCGTGTTTGACCCGGCGCGGGAAACCATCTACCGCGACTTCGGCATTGAGACCATCAGCCCGACCAAACTCACGACGACAGCGTTCCTTAAGGCCATCAGCTAATGCGCGTCATCATCATCGGCGGCAGCAAGACCGTCTATTTCCTCGCACGCCAGTTCGTCCGGCGCAAGTACCACGTCACCATCATCAATCGTGACGCCAACCGCGCCCGCGAAATTGCCCAACAGACCAAGGCCACGGTCGTCCTCGGTGAAGGGACGGATGTCCACCGCCTAGAGGAGGCCGGGGCGCGCCAAGCGGACGTGCTGCTGGCTGTGACCAACCACGACCAAGACAACCTCATCGCCTGCCAAATCGCGCAGAAGATGTTCGGCGTCCCGCGCACGATTGCGCTGGTCAACGACCCGGACAATGAAGAAATTTTCAAGAAGCTGGGGGTAAACGTGGCGTTCTCGGCCACACGCATCATCGGCTCACTGCTGGACCAAGAGACCGACTTCGAGGAGGTGATGTCGCTGATGCCGCTGGCGCAAGGGCGCATTAACGTCAGCGAAATCCGCCTCGACGAGGACTCCCCGGCGGTTGGTAAGACCCTGCTGGAGCTGGAGATTTCCGAGAATTCGCTGGTGGCGACCATCATTCGGGGTGATGAGGTCATCGTCCCACGCGGCTCGACCCGGCTGGAGGTCAACGACCATCTGCTGCTCATCAGCCAGCCCCAGCACGAAAAACGCGACCTCGCGGTCATCTGTGGCAGCGAATAACGGCAGCCAACTCCTCCCATGAGACAACAGGTCTACCTCCGAGGGCGCTACCGCGCCATGCTGGGCTATATGGGCGAGATGCTGGTCATCCTTGGCCTGCTGCATCTCGTCCCGCTGCTCCTCATCCCGTTCTATCCTGACGAAGCGCCGCTGGCAGGGCCGTTCATCGTGGCCGCGCTCCCGCTGATGGTGGTGGGCGCGCTGGCGTGGCGGTTCCTGCTGCCGAAGGGTGAGTCGTTGAGCTTCAACGTGCAGGAAGGGTCGGTCGTGGTCGTTACCATCTGGGTAGCGGCCATCCTAACGGCCACCATCCCGTTTATGCTCATCTCTGGCCTGAGCTTTGAGCAGGCCATGTTTGAATCGACCAGCGGCTGGACGACCAGCGGCCTGTCGGTGGTCGATGTGGCTAACGCGCCGCAGCTCATCCTGTTCTTCCGCAGCTTTATCCAGTTCGCGGGCGGCGCGGGTTTCGCCATCATCGCCCTGAGTGCCTTGGCGGGCGCGTTCGGGACGGGCTTGGTGGCCGCCGAGGGGCGTTCGGAGCAGCTTGCGCCGCATGTCCGCAGTTCCGCCGCCATCGTCCTGCGAATCTACCTCGGCTACGCGGTGGCGGGTGTTCTCGCACTGCGCGCCGCCGGGATGGGCTGGTTCGACTCGGTCAACCACGCCTTTACCGCGCTGGCGACCGGCGGCTTCTCGACCCGACCGGAGTCGGTTGGCTACTGGGACAGCGGCCCCATCGAGGCCGTCCTGATTGTGCTGATGCTGCTGGGCGGGCTGAACTTCGTGACGGCCTTCGCCCTGTTCAAAGGCAAGTTCGGCCCGGTCCTGCGTAACGGCGAGCTGCGTTTGGGGACGGTCATCATCGTCGTGTCGGCGGTGCTGCTGCTGGTCCTTGTTACGCAGCAGATTTACCCACAGGACAAGGCCGTCCGCGTGGCGTTGTTCGAGACCGTCTCGGCGCTGACCGGGACAGGCTTCAACTCTGTCCCGACCTACAGCATCTGGGCGGATTTCGGCTGGCTGGTGCTGGCCGTGCTGATGTGCATCGGCGGCGGCACAGGTTCGACGGCGGGCGCGCTCAAACAGATTCGCGTCTACGTGCTGTACAAGGCCATCGTCTGGGAGGTGCGGCGCTCGTTCATGCCGCGCCACATGGTCAATGAACCGGCCATCTGGCAGGGCGAGAAGCGCGAACTGCTCAATGACCGATTGGTGCGGCAGGTCGCGCTCTATATTGGTATGTACGTGGTCGTGCTGCTGCTGGGGACGGCGGTGTTGGCCGCCCACGGCTACGCACTGCGCGAGAGTCTGTTCGAGTTCGCCAGTTCGCTGGGCAACGTCGGGCTGACCGGCGGCGTCACCAGCCCGACCATGCCCAGCGGCGTGATGTGGACGCTCCCGTTTGGGATGCTGTTGGGCCGTCTTGAGATTTTCGTGCTGATTGTCGGGCCAATCAAGCTGCTGGCCGACCTAAAGGTCATGTTCTGGCGGCGGGCGGAGGCCTAGCGCCTGTTTGACAGCGTAGGTCAACCGCCCAGCGCCGATTCACCTTCCACCTATCAAACGCCCTTATAATGCACGCCCAACGGAAGCAAACAAAGGACGGCTAACCGCCGATGAATGCAATACGACGGGTGCTACGCAACAAGGTTTTCCGGCTGATGCTAATTGTGTTCGGGGTGTGGGTGGTCGTCTGCGGGGTGCTGGCGCTCATGCTGCTGCGCGCCGGGGATGTCTCGACCGCTGAACCGTCTGACGCGATTGTCGTGCTGGGGGCAGGGCTGCGGCGCGACGGCAGGCCGGGTGATGCGCTCTACCGGCGCACGGTGTGGGCGGCGCAAGCCTATGCTGAGGGTCTCGCGCCGGCCATCATCTGCACGGGCGGGCAGTCGGAAGGCCGCCCCCGTGCCGAGTCCGAGGCGTGCCGTGAACTGTTGATGAGCGAAGGCGTGCCGTCTGACGCCATCTTCCTTGAGCGTGAGAGCCGCAGCACCGAAGAAAACGCCATTAATGCCAAACAGATGATGGAAGAACAGGGGTGGGAATCGGTCATCGTCGTTACCGACGCCTTCCACATGCTGCGCGCCGACTGGATTTTCACCAGCTATGAGGTCCCGCACACCAACTACCCCGTGCCGCGCAACTGGGTGCGCTGGACGTGGTACTCGGCGGGTGCGGCGCGGGAAATCGTCGCCATGCACTGGTTCTTGGTCAAAGAGGCGCTGAATTTGCCCTACACCGATTTTATCCTGCGCTTCTAAAGGCAGGCACTATTATTGGACAAAAAAAGCCCTGTTCCATATTGGAACAGGGCTCCCGTAGCGCTTAAATACCGGCTCTACGCTTGAAGGTGCGCCTCAAGGAACCAAAGCTG
>JALONW010000423.1 GCA_025454725.1 Anaerolineae bacterium | reverse complement strand
CCCCCATGATGCGCGTGCCGAGGTCGAGCGCGGCGGGCGTGAGCGCCACCCCTACCCCGTAAACCACAATCCCCAGCGTCAGCGCTTGGACGCTGCGTGGGGTCAGGCGGCGCACCCGCGACAGCTCCAAGCGTTCCCCGATGATGGTCAGCAGCAGCAAGGCCGTCCAGCAGTGGACGACCGCGTAGACGGGCAAACCTGCCAGCCATAAGACATGACCAGCGCACCATGCCGCCGCACCAACGCCCATAATGGCGACTTCCCGCGCCGGGTGCAGCTGCCACATCCAAACGAACAGGCCGACCAAGCCCGCACTGCTCAGGACGAAGATTACCTTCGGCCATGCGCTGGCCGGGACGATGACCAGCAGCAGCGCGCCGAGCGCGTTGACCCCCGGCACGACCATACTCCACCGCCAGCGTGATTCCAGCGCCACAGCGCGCTCCATACAGATGAGCGTGCCGAGGAAGCCGGAAATCATCAGCGGGCCGTGGACGAGCAGCCAACCGCCCTGCACCACCTCCATCGGCCAGCCCAAACGCTCTAACCCCGCCCCAACCCCGGTAAACAGAGTCAGGGCGATGGTGAGAAAGACACCGCCACGCATCATCAGCCCAACAGCCATGTCGTTATCCCCTACGCTTGTTCGACCATCAACAGCAGCATGACGACGGGGGTCTTCGCCGCGACGCTGTGCTTTAGGCGCGGCGATAGATGCAGCCACGTCCCCGGCCCGGCCTCGTGTTGGTCGCAGTCAACGGTGACGAGGGCTTGGCCGCTTAAAAAGTGGACAATGGCGGCGTGCGCGGAGGTGTGCTCGCTGAGTTCTTGACCTGCCGCGAACCCAAACACCATGACGCGCAGCGCGCCGTCTTTGTAGAACGTCCGACTGATAATCGAGTCGGGTTTGATGTCGGCCACCAGCGCTTGGACATCGTTGATGAGGGTGTAAAGTTGTGTGGTTGTATCTTGCATCGGTTTTAGGCCTCCTATTTGTGTGTAATCCGCACGCGCCACGTCTCCGGCCCCTCTTCGAGGTACTCCCACGTGAACAGGTCTGGACGCTCGTGCAGGAACTGGTAATACAACGGCTTGGGCGCGTGGTCATTGACCAGCTCGAAGAAATCACCCGGTTGCAGTGCGTCAAACGTGCTGAAGATGAGCGGGTGGCGGTCACGCGGGGCAATGATACGGACATCAAGTTCAGACATGGGTACAGACTCCTTTAGGTGGTTGAAAGTTTGGGCGCGGTGGTCAACGGTTTGACCCGCGCCCAGATCGAAACAGCGAAGAACAACACAGCAAACAGGATCAGCAGGCGTCCGGCCAGCCGGAGCGGCGGTTCTGCCCACCACGCGCCCAGCGCACCGGCGCATGTGCCGAGGTTGAGGGTGATGAAGCACGCCCAGCCCCAGCGCAGATCGCCGTAGCGCCACGCGCCGCTAAACCGGGGGAGAATCCAGTAGGCTACGCCCATCACCATCAGCAGCCCCCAACCGAACACCACAAACTCGATGTGCGGGTCGAGCAGCCGCCACGTCCACGGGTAGATGGGGACGCCCTTGTGATGCAGGATGAGGCTGCCCCACCAGAACCCCACCCCCATATAGATGAGTGAGGCGCGTACCATCCAAACACTGATTTTGGGCATCGGCCTAGCGCTCCTTAATCCGTCCCCACGTGTTGAAGATGAATCCCCATCCCGCCAGCAGCAGCAGGGTCGCAGCGGCGGCCAATGTCCAGCCCAGACCGGCGTCTGGGGCGATGACCACCAGCGGCTCCCCGACCACGCGCAGCGCCATCCCGAGGTTGAGCGTGATGTACACGCCCCAGCCCAGCCAGCGGCTGCCGCGTGGGTTGTCCTTGGTCTGCTTAGGGAACATCCAGTAACCCACGCCCATGATGAGCTGGGAGACCCAGCCGATAAACAGACAGTGCAGGTAGACCGGGCGCAGCGTCGCCAGCATCGGCGACCAGCCCATCACCGGCTGGGCGAACACCACCACGCTTATCAGCAGCCCGATGACCAAGTACAGCAGGCCGGTCTTGATGAACCAGCGCGATAAAGTCGGCATTAGCGGCTACTCCTGCCCGATGTACCAGCGCAGGGCGTCGGCCATCAGCGCGGGGTCGATGTGGTAGGCGAACGAGGCGCGCAGCACGCCCGACGGGTCTACCAGATACGAACGGGTCGAGTGGTCGATGCTGTAGACCGCCTGCTGCCCCTCACCCATCTGGCGAGCGTAGTAGAAGCCGTAGTCCGGCTGGATTCGGCTCAGGGTGGCGTCGTCCGCCGAAAACCCAATGAAATCCGGGTCGAAGCGGGTGAGGTAATCGCGCAGCACGTCGGGGGTGTCGCGGGCGGCATCGACCGAGACGAACACAAAAGTCACGTCCTCGGCGACGTCCCCCAGCAGCGCCTTGATGTCCCGGTAATCGACCAGCGTCAGCGGACAGAAATCGGGGCAGCGCATGTAACCGAAGAAAAGCATCCGCCACGTTCCGGCGCTGTCACTAAGCGAGACCTCGGACACACCGACACCCGGCAGCGTGAAGTCCTGCACGCGGATGGGCGGGTCTACCACCTGCCCGATGTACGTCCCAGCGTCGATGGCCGCCCAAGCCGCCTCGGTCAGGGCATCTGGCTCCAGCAGGTGGGGAATGGGGGTGTCGCTGACCCATGCCCCCACGTCCAGCGCCGCACCAGACTCGAATACCAGCCGCAGCGAGACTGAATCGCCCACGTCCAGCTGCGCTTCCAGCCCCATCAACATGACGTGTAGGCCGCCGGGCTTCAAGACGACCGTCTCACCGGCTGGCACGTCAATCCCACCCTCGACCGGGCGCATCCGCATCACATCGCCATCCATTTGTACGGTGTGCAGTTCGGTCATTGCAGCGGCTTCAGTCTCTACCGCGACAAGGCGCTGGTCATCCGCCCTATCGTTGGTCAGATGAAAGTAGGCGGCGGTCACGTCGTTCCCGGCCACGCTCGGCCTGACCCATGCACCGCTGACCGATAGACCAGTCGTCGGGTTGGACTGTGCATTTACGCCCCCCACCGTCGCCATCAACAGCGCAAGGCAGAGAGTCTTCCACAGGCGGATGTACATGGTGTTTTTACCCTTCCTGTTAGGCGGTGGGGATGGGTTGCTGCCCCCACCGCGAGGTCCGTGTGCGGCCTAGTGGCCGGAGTCTTCGGGTTGGTTGGTGCTGTGGAAGATGTCGGGCGCGTCTTCCCCCTCGGCGTAGAGGAAGGCGACCAGCCCGCGCTCTAGGCGGCTCAGGGCGTGGTCAACGAACAGGTAGCGCCCCGGCACATCCATCGTGAATTCGACCATCACCGCGCCGCCCGGCGGGACAAGCGTGGTCTGGACATCGGTCAGCGGCGCAGCGGTCAGCGAGGCTTGGTCGTACACTCGGTCGAAGATTTCACCGATGAGGTGGAAGGATGAGGTGGCG
>JALONW010000075.1 GCA_025454725.1 Anaerolineae bacterium | reverse complement strand
GTTTTGACCCTTTCTGACCCGTTGACAGTCGATAACGACCTGTCGTACAGTGATGACGCAAGCAGTGAGGGGGGATTAAACATACCATGCTCATCACGACCGATTTTAGCGCCCATCAGCACCCGGACCCCGACCGACAAGGAACCTATTCTATGATTGACCATCAGACGGACACTTGGCAGGTCGGTGACATCACCATCCGTCCCGCTACCATTGATGATGTGCCGCATATTGTCGCCATCAGCCGCGCCCACGACATCTACGTGCGCGGTTCCACCACCTATGACGCCTCGGAAGCCCTCGAGGAACTGACCGAACCCGGTTTCGATGCCGCCAGCTCGATGCGGTTGGCGTTTGCGCCGGACGGGACGTGTGTGGGCATAGGTGTGGTCTACGACCAACTCATTCAGGTGCGCCCGAACCTGTGGGGGTTTGTGCTGCCCGAATACCGCAGCCGAGGGCTGGGGTCGGCGCTGCTGGGCTGGCAGATTGACCGCGCACGGACGAACCTGACCCGCATCCCTGAAGAGGCTAGGCTAACGATACAGGGCTGGGTGGTCTCGCAAGATGAGTCGGGCGCGCAGCTTTTCCGTGACCATGGCTTCACCACGCAGCGCGCCGGGTACACCATGAAAATTGACTTCACGCCCAGTCAGCGCCCACCCGCCCCCGAATGGCCGGAAGGTGCTCAGGTCGTCTCGCTGGCTGAACACGGCGATTTCGAGATGTTCGTGCGCGGTTGGTACGAGTCGTTCCGTGACCATCGCGGCTGGATGGAGCGCAAGTGGGAAGACGTAATAGCGCGCTGGACACACATGGTCGCCCATGACCATCGTCATAACCCTGCTCATTGGTGGGCGGTCTTAATTGACGGTGAACTGGCGGCGGTAGCGCTCTGCAACGCCGATGGCTACGACAGCGAGGAACATGCTTATGTGATGGTGTTGGGGACGCTGCGCGGCTTCCGCAAGCGCGGCCTTGCGATGGGGCTGCTGCGTCACTCCTTCAACGTGTTTTACGACATCGGCAAGGCCGGGGTGACGCTGGGTGTGGATGGAACCAGCCTGACTGGGGCTGTCCGCCTCTATGAGTCTGCTGGGATGCACATCAGTGAACGGCGCGACCATTACGAGCGTATCGAACGTGACGGTATCGAACTGACCAACCAAGGCTGAACCCTAACCATGACCGAACTGTTTACACTCCGACCGGCCACGCCGGACGATATGGATGTGCTGGTCGAGATGATTCGTCAGTCCGACACCGAGGACTTCGGCACGAGCAATTTTGACCGCAGCGAAATCGAGTATATCTACACGATGCCAAAGTTTGACCCAGCCCGCGACATCCGGCTGGCCGTGGACTCCCTGACTGGGCAGCCTGTTGGTTTTGTGTTCGTGTTCACGACCCGCGCTGTGCCGGTGCGCCCATGGGGATGGGGTTGGACGCACCCCTCCTACCGAGGGCGCGGCATCGGGTCGGCCTTTGTGCAATGGATGTTGGAGCGTGCCAAGCTGTCCGAGGCGCTCGTCCCACCGGAAGCGCGCATCGTCATGGAGATTGGCGCGTCCGAGAAAATTACCAGCATCCCGCCGCTGCTGACGGCGCATGGGTTCACCACCCAGCGGGCGCTCTACACCATGCGGATTGACCTCGACGGTGCGCCGGAAGTCCCCGCGCTGCCCGACGGCCTGCGCTTTGTCACTTATGCCGAGCGCCCAGACCTTGAGCTGTTCGCCCGTGCGCGCAAGGCCGGTTTTGCTGACCACCGGGGGGCCGTTGATGAGCCGTTAGAAGCCAGCATCGAGCGCACCCGGCAGGACATCGAGGCAGATGACTTTGACCCAGAGCTGTGGATTTTGGCGATGGACGGCGACCAACCCGCAGGACTGGCCTTCAACAGCATGAAGGACAATGAGTACCCCGACGCGGGTTACGTCGCGTCGCTGGCGGTGCTGCCGGATTACCGCAAGCGCGGCCTCGGCTTGACGCTGCTCAAGAAGAGTTTTGCCGAACTACACGCCCGTGGACATCACAGCGTCGTCCTCGGCGTGGACGGCAGCAGTCTGACGGGTGCGGTGCGCCTGTACGAGCGCGCGGGTATGCATGTTCATCACCGCACGCTGGTGTACGAGCGCGAAATCCGCCCCGGTGTGGAACTCAGCAAACAGAACTAAACTCTAGAACAAAAACGCCCCGCCTCATATCATCCGAGGCGGGGCGTTTTTTTATTTGCCCGAATCAGACCCAAAATAGATTTTGTGGACCCACTTTCAAACATATTGCACCCGATTGGGCTATTAGAGGTGTGAGTACTCACTAGAACGTCGCTGCGAGGTTACATGGACGATAGACAAGCCGTGAAACGGATCAAAGAGGGTGATCCAGAAGGGGTGGCCGTCCTCGTCAAGCGCTATCAGGAAAAGGCGGTGCGCGCCGCGTTCGCCATCACCCGTGACCGAGCCGTGGCGGAAGATGTCGTACAGACCGCGTTCGTCCGGCTGTGCCACACTGTGGACTCGTTCGATATGACACGCCCGTTTGCGCCGTGGTTCTTGCGGTCGGTGGTCAACGCCGCTGTCAAAGCCGCCAAACGCAGGCAGCGCACTCTGTCGCTTGATGAGGTGGTCAATGCCGAGACCGGCGACACCTTCGCCGAACTGCTGCCCGACCTCGCGGCGCTGCCGATGGACCGAGTGCAAGATGCCGAAAGGAGTTCAGTTATCCAAGCGGCGCTAGACAAGCTGACGCTGGAACAACGGGCGGTGGTGGTGATGCGCTACTACCTAGACCTTGAGACGCACGAGATTTCGGCGCGCCTCGACAGCCCAGCAGCCACCATCCGCTGGCGCTTACACACCGCCATCAAGCGGCTGCGCGGCTTACTGCCCGCCCTAAATGAGGACTAACGCGATGGATGAACGCCAGTTCAAGACCCTGCTTAAACAATCACTCGATGAGGAGATCCCGACCGTGAACCTATGGGAACCGATTGCCGATAAACTGCCGATGCGCGCCAACCGCACCGCCCGCTATGGCCTACGCCTGAGCAGGCTGCCGCTGGCCGCTGTGATGGTGCTGATGCTTGCAGCGGTGGCCTACGCCTTCTATCAGGGGGGACTGCTGCCCAGTGACCCCGGTGTGGACAGCGTGGCCGAGGCCGACCTGCTGACCACTTACGATGAGACCAAGCCGGTGATGGGCGGGCCAGAGGAGTACGGTCTGACCGTCACTCTCGACTATGCCTACGCCGACGCTAACCGTGTGACGGTCGGCTACACGGTGAACGGTACATCGCCAGATGACCGCCGCCTTGTGGCGCACAGCAACCCCAACCTGATGGTAGGTGGTCAGCCGTTGGAGCGCCTGATGCTGCTTGCCTCTGACCAAACCCGTGGTGAACCGACTGAGCAGGGCAGCGGTGCCAGCTTCACCAGCCAACTGACCGCCAATTTTATCACCGCTGGGTTGGACGCTGCCGTGGGCGATAGCCTATCGCTGCAACTGATGGTTGAGGTCGCGCTGTCTGAGCTGGGGACGGGTGAGTTCCCTGCGCCGGGGATGTTCATGGCGGGCATGGCCGAGTTCACGTTCGATGTGCCTTACCTCGGCGGGATGACCATTGAAGTGGGGCGTGAAGCGGAGAGCGTGGGGACAAATGTCGAGCTGCAACGGGTGGTGGTCTCGCCGTCCATGACGCGCCTTGAGATGTGCTACGATCTGCCCGACCTGCAAGCGCCGCCCGCGTGGTCGCCCTTCATCACCATCACCGTGGACGGGACGCCCGTTTTCACCGGCCACACCGAGACCTATGGCCTAGAGACCACCTATGAGGTCAACGAGGACTGCCGTGGGGTGGTCGTTCCGGCGGCACTCGAAGCCGTCCCCGGCGCGGCGTGGGAAGTCGCGGTGACGGGGTTCGCCGACTTTAGCACGGCGGGCAGCGACGATGTTCCCGGAGAGTGGGCGTTCGGTTTCGCCATCCCAGAGGAATAAGCGCCGCATTTGAGCGCATGACGTAAACAAAACACCCCCGGCCTATCAACCGGGGGTGTTTTGTTGTGAGGTTACTCTTGTAGGTCGGCCATGACCGATTTACGGTCGGTGATGACTCGGTAATTCAGCTGGAACAGCGCGATGACCGGTTCAATGTCGGCTTCACCATTGAGGTAGTAGCTGACCCATCCGGTGTCTTTAAGCAGGTGGTGGGTCTGCGCTTTCCCCTCGCTGATGAGTTGGTCGCGCACCCGCTTAGGGAAGGGCAGGTCGGCCATGCGGTCGCCGTGCAGGTGGCCGATTTCTCGGTTCTTAACGTGGAATTCGACTCCGCCGAAGCGATGTGTGGCGCTGGTCACGCCGTCCAAAGCCATGACGGCCTCGGTGATGCGGTCTGAGATGCTGCCCATCGTTAGACTCCCTTGAGCATACCGGCAAAAAACGTTAGTTCATCGTCGTTGATGGTGTGGTCCATGCCGGGGTAGATGCGCTCGGTGACACTGCCACCCAATGCCCGCAGGACGGCGCTGGTCTCCTGCACCCGCTCCAGCGGGATGTGGAAATCGACATCGCTGCACCCGACGAAAACCGGCGTCCCGGCGAGGCCGCCGTCGGCGGGGTAGTTGCTGCGCGGGACGGATTCTCCAATCAAGCCGCCGCTGAATACACCCAACCCACCGTAGCGCTGAGGGTTGCGCGCCACATATTCTGAGGCGAGGCAAGCGCCCTGCGAGAACCCCGCAATCACGATTTTCTCGCGGGGGATACCGGCCTCAATCACCGTATTGATGAGCCGCTCAACCACGTTCAACGCGGAAGACAAAAACGGCTCGTTTTCACTGGTTGGGCGCATGAAACGTTGGGGATACCAGACGCTCCCCACCGCATCCGGCGCGAGGACGGCTACGCCGTCGGTGGGGACAGCCTGCGCGAGGCCTAGGATGTCGTGGGCGCTGCTGCCTCGTCCGTGGATAAGGATGAGGGCGGCGCGAGCTTGGTCGAGCGGCGTGCCGGTGGCATAGATTCGGACATCGGCGTGGGGGTCGAGGGGACGAGTGGTCATTGGTTACAGTTTGCTCCATGTAGGGACGTTAAGCGGGGTCAGGCCAGCCTCAATCGAGGCTCGGTTGGATTCATATTGGGCGGGGAGCTTGAGCGCTTCGCCCAGCGATTCGGCGGGTTCATCAACGGTGAAACCGGGGTTGAGCGTGGCAATCTCGACGATATGGCCTTCCGGGTCACGTAGGTAGATGCTGTGGAAGTAGCTGCGGTCGCGCACCTCCGAGACCGGGATGCCCGCGCTGAGAAGTTTCTCACGCCACATGAGCTGGGTTTCGTCGTCTTTGACGGCAAAAGCGAAATGGTGTGTCATGCCTGTCCCCATGCGTGCGATGCGGGTGGTCTTGGGGTCGCGCTCGAAGTAGGTGATGAGCGTGCCGGGCTGACCACCGTTGACGCCCCAGTACCAGTGCTTGCTGTTCAGGTCGTCGAAGTTGTAGGTGCGCTTGACCAATTCTAGCCCCAGCACGCCCTGATAGAAACCGTCGAGGCGAGCGATGTCCTTCCCAATGGCGCTGATATGGTGCATCCCGTCGCGCAGCGCCATATCAGGCGTGATGGTTGGGACGGGTTCCGGCCATGTGATATGCGTGATGTCGTGTTCATCACGCCCGGCGGTGGTCGACTCCTGCGGCGGCATCATGTCAGTCTTGCCCAGCGATTTGGCGGGTTCGTCGACCGTGAAACCGGGGCCACGGGTGGCAATTTCGAGGTGTACGCCGTCGGGGTCATCGAAGTACAGGCTCTTGAAATATTTCCGGTCGTAAGGGCCATGGACAGCGATACCAAGGTCGGTTAGGCGGCGCTTCCACTTGAGTAGTCCGTCCTCGTCACGGACAGTCAGCGCGAAATGGTGCGTCCCGCCGATGCCCGCTGCCCCACGCGGCGCGTCCCGCCACTCGAAGAAGGTGATGGCGGTGCCGGGGCGACCGAGTTCATCGCCAAAGTACAAGTGATACGAGGTTGGGTCATCAAAGTTGACCGTCTGCTTGATAAAGCGCAGCCCCAGCACGCGCACATAAAAATCAACTGTGCGCTGGGCGTTTTTGCTCACGAGCGTGATGTGGTGCAGGCCGAAGATAGACATTTGACATTACCTCCAGTCAGGTTGGCGGTAGGGGAGACCGCCGCTAAATCATTATGATGATTAGACGGCTAAAGAGTCTGTAGCCTTACCGTCTTTTTTGACCTAACCGCTACAATTATGGGTGTTAACCACTGAGAAGTTCATGAGGGGGATGTAATGAAACTTGAAACATTGGCTGTTCATGCTGGTCGGGGTATCGAACCAGCGACTGGCGCGGTGACGCCGTCGATTACGCTCGCGACGACTTTTGAGCGGGCTGAAGATGGGTCTTTCCCGCACGGCAACCTGTATACACGCAGCGGCAACCCCAACCGCGCTGCGCTGGAGTCGGCGTATGCAGCATTGGAAGGCGGCGCGGCAGCCTTGGCGTTTGGAAGCGGCATGGCGGCGACGGCGACAGTATTTCAGGCGCTCCAGAGTGGCGACCACGTCATTTTGCCGGATGACCTGTACCACGGGACGCGCTTTTTCGTCCGCGACGTGATGGCGCGCTGGGGCTTGGCGGCGGATTTTGTCGATATGCGCGATGTGCGAAACGTTGAAAATGCGCTCAGGCCGACGACCCGGTTAATCTGGGTCGAGACACCGACCAATCCCCAACTGCGGATTGCCGATATTGCGGCGGTGGTCACATTGGCGCACGCGGCGGGGGCGTTAGTGGCCGTCGATAACACATGGGCCACACCAGTTTGGCAGAGGCCGCTGGCACTGGGCGCGGATGTGGTGATGCACAGCACGACCAAGTATTTCGGCGGTCACAGCGACGTGTTGGGTGGCGCGCTTATCACTCGTGACGGCGAGGAGTCACCGTTCGTCGCTCGGCTGCGAGAGGTGCAGAAATTGGGCGGGGCTGTCCCCGCGCCGTTCGACTGTTGGCTGCTGCTGCGGAGTTTGCCGACTCTGCCGCTGCGGGTGCGCGCCCAAACCGAGACGGCGGGCAAGGTGGCGCGCTTCTTGGCCTCGCACTCTGCTGTATCGGTCGTACATTATCCGGGGCTGGAATCACACGACGGTCACGCGGTCGCGGCGCGTCAAATGACCGGTTTCGGCGCGATGCTGTCGTTTGAGTTGGCGGGCGGTGAGTCGGCGGCTATGGGTGCGGCGGCACGGGTGAAACTGTTCACACGCGCCACCAGCCTCGGCGGGGTCGAAAGCCTGATTGAACATCGCGCTAGCGTCGAAGGCGAGGGGACGAAGACGCCCCGTAATCTGCTGCGGATGTCAGTCGGGCTGGAACATGCCGACGACCTCATAGAAGATTTGGCGCAGGCGTTGGGTTAGGTCAAGCGCAGAGTCACCGTCCCGCTGACAGTCTCGCCCGGCGCGAGGACGAAAACACCGCTGCCGGGGATGCCCTGCGCGTACAGGTTAAAGCCGTCGTTGGCGTTGGACTGCGGCTCAACGGCGACAAATGGCGCGCCAGTCGGGGCGTAAACCAGCGTATGGGCGAAAATTGGGTCAGCATACATCTCGAGTGTAACGCCATTTTCGGGGTAGTGCAGCACGTTGGGCTTGGTGACATCGCGTCCGGTGAGCAGGTCGTTGAGTTCTGTGTCGTCCAGCGGGCGCGGGCTGCGGAAGTCCAGCGCGGGCGAGACTGGGACGGGCGCGCTGGTCGCCATAAAGTCGGTTAAGACAAAGTGCTGCTCACATGGGACGGTCAGGACGGGCGGGGTGGCTCGGCGGATGAAATATGGGTGATGACCGAAACCGGCTGGCATGGGCTGGTCGCTGGTGTTGGTCAGCCGCAGTTCCCAGATAAAATCCGGGCCATCCAACTGGTAGGCGGCTTCAGCGCGATAGGGAAACGGCCACGCGCCTGCGCCACTCGCGCCGCCGCTAAACGCGAGGCGGATATGGCTGTCGTCAGCGCTGACCAGCGCCCACGGTGATTTGCGTGCCTCCCCATGGCGGGCCGTGCCGTCGTCGGGCGTGGTGCTGAGGAGGTACGTTTCGTCGCCCACACGCAGTACCCCGTCGCGGATGCGATTGGCCCACGGCAGCATGATAAAGCTGCTGCACTTACCTGCATTCGCATAGTCAGTTTCTGGTGTCGGTCGCAGGACATCCTGCCATGTTCCGCCGCGTTGGGCTTGGCCGAACGCGATTGATGCGCCGGTTTGGGGCAGGATACCCGCTCGCCAATGAGCATTTTCGAGTGTGTGGAGCATATTGGGGTGAGCCTCCGGTTTTATCGTGGATAGGGTTGGTCAGTGGATAGGTGAGGCGATTCTGGTCTATTATGGCCGGATTATCTGTCCATTCCCAGCTTAAAGGCCGGTTCACCATGACCTCTATCGCCCATAACCATGCCGAAGCAGCTTACCCGCGCACCCGCGCTCGTCTGGACGAAATCCTGCGTATTCCTAGCATCAGCACTGTCCCCAGCCACGCCGATGACGTGCGCCGCGCCGCCGCTTGGATTGTCGATTGGATGTTAGAGATGGGCATGACCCATGCCCAGACCCACGAGTCGGCTGGGCGTCTGCCGCTGGTGTACGGCGAGTGGCTTGGCGCAGGCCCAGATGCCCCGACCGTGCTGATTTACACCCATTACGATGTCCAGCCCGCCGAAAAGTCGGACGGCTGGGCGACCGAGCCGTTCATCCCGACCGAAATTGACGGCAAACTGTATGCTCGCGGCGCAGTCGATAGCAAATGCCATGTCGTCATCCAGTTGGCGGCGGTCGAGGCGATGCTGAAAGCCGGAAACCCGCCCATCAACATCAAGGTGTTGTGCGAAGGCGAGGAGGAGTCCGGCTCCGAACACATCTATGAATTCGTTGCGAACAATGCTGACCTGCTCAAGGCCGATGTGTGCGTGATTTCGGACGGCAGCTTGCCTAACGAACACCAGCCGGTTTTGGATTACGGCTTGCGCGGGATTATCTCTTTTGAAATCCATGTGCGCGGTCCCAAGCGTGACTTGCACAGCGGCCACTACGGCGGCAGTGTGCATAACCCTATCCAAGCGTTGGCCGAGATTATCTCGCAGCTCCACGCACCCGACGGCAGCGTTTCCGTCCCCGGCTTTTATGAACAGGTCGAGCCGTTGAGCGATGAGGAGCGCACTGTGCTGCTCCCGATGCGCGCACCGTTTGATGAGGAGTGGCGCGATGTGACCGGCGCGCCTGCGCCGTGGGGTGAGGCCGATTACAGCCTGCACGAGCGTATCGCGGTGCGCCCCACATTGGAGCTGAACGGTATCTACGGTGGCTATGCAGGTGAGGGCGTCAAGACGGTACTGCCTTCTAGCGCGGTGGCGAAGATTTCGTGCCGCCTCGTGCCGTACCAGACCCCTGACCATCTGTGGGCGTGTATCCAGTCGCACATCACAGCAATTACGCCGCCGAGCGTGCTGGTCGATGTCATCCGCGTGGAAATGGGCGCGGAGGCGTTCATCATTGACCGCGAGTCGGCGGCGATGAAGGCAGTGACAACGGCTTACGAGCGCGGTTGGGGCGTCAAGCCGCTCCTGAGCCGCGAGGGGGGCAGCATCCCCGTCACCGCTGAGTTTAACAAATATCTGAACGCGCAGATGGTGTTGATGCCGTTCGGCTATAAGAACGGGGGCGCGCACAGCATCAATGAGAATTGCGACCTCGGCATGGTGCGCAAGGGCATTGATACGATGCTGCATTTCTATACAGTCTTGGCTGAACAAGCGTAGTGGTGGGGCGAGGATTGGGCGGGGTGGTTAGGCGCAAAACCCACCACCTGACCTATAGGGCAGGCGCGGAAGTCGGTTAACCTGAGGTTATCGCATCAACAGTCGCGATAAAGGAGAAACCAATATGCACCACGAAAATATCCACAATAACAAGTTTGTGATCGAAGCCGGTTACGAGGTCCGCGATGTGGCGGGTGATGTCCTCGGCACGGTGAAGGAAGTGTTCTACGCCGACGCGCAGGACATGAGCGCCCCAGAACCCCCGGTGGTCGCGCCGCCGCCGGTTCAGGATGTGTTCACCGCGCCATTGGCGACACCTTATGGTGTGATGTTCAACAACCTGCCGGATTTCCCGGAGGAACACCGCCAGCACTTCTACAGCAACGGGTTCATCCGCATCGGGCGCGGCCTGCTCCAGAGCGACCTGCTCGCCCCCATGGACCGTATCTCGCACGTCTCGGAAGAGTGTGTCCACCTCACCGTGACCAAGGACGACCTGTTCCGCGTGTAAACACGGGTTTGGGCCAGCCACCCTTACCATAACCTCCTCCTGAAAAACGGGCGCTGCTTTTGGACGGCAGCGCCCGTTTTTTTGCGCCTCAGCGTTAGGTAATCATGTCGTGGGGGAGGTGGGGGACGCGGTTCACCGCCCGGATGATGGCGTAGCCGTCCCGGCGCAGGTCAACACGGGTGATGCTGGTGTTGTAGACCCAGAAATAGCTCTGGCGCATCTGGGCATGGACACCCATCAAGGCCAGCAGCATACAGTCGATGAACATGCCATGCGAGACCAGCGCGACCGAGGCGGTGCGCCAGTAATCATCGGTTGTGATGCGCCGGATGAAGTCCTCGGCCATCAGTTGGGCGCGGGCGTGGCACTGGTCTAGCGTCTCCTCACCGGGCAGGGTGTACCAGCCCTTATCGGTGATGCGCTCATCGACCACGCAGTTGGGAAATTCGGCGCGGATTTGGTCGGCGGTCATGCCGATGTGGCCGCGTGTGCCGCCTTCTGCAAGCCGCTCAAACAGCCCGCCTGATTCGTAAATCAGTGGGTGGACGTGGCCTTGAAGCCCAAATTCACGCATGAGCGGCTGGGCGGTCTGAAGGGCGCGGCGCATAGGTGAGACGTACAAGTGCGTGAGGCGGATGGACTGGTTTTCCTTCCGCATGGGGTCTTTCATGCTCAGGCGGGTCATCGCCTCGATGTCGTTGGCGGCGCACATCCAAGCCGCCAGTCGCTCGGCCTGTTGGTGGCCTAGGTCGGTTAGGTCGGGGTCGATGTGGACGTGTTCGTCGTCGTGGGCGTTGTTCTTCGATTGGCCGTGGCGGATGAGGTAGAGTTCCATAGGTTAGTTTGCAGTCTCCAATAGATTTTGGCGTAGGCGGCGGAGGTCTTCGTCCGTCAGCCCGGCTTTCTGGGTGAGGTATTGGTCAATAGAGCCGTACTTGGCGCGCACCGAGGCGAGCATCTCGCGCATCATGTCGCCGTCAGCGATGAGCAGGGGGTGCAGCGAATCAACGGTTAAGCCCATCCAGCGCACCTTCTGGATTGCACCGCCCACATAGTCACGGAAGCGGTGGTAAAAGCGGTTGCTGAGGGCGTAGTCCGCCGCGATGACCTCATCTGGGACGCCCAAAACTGCCAATAGGACAGCGGCTACCACGCCCGTGCGGTCTTTGCCCGCCGTGCAGTGAAATAAGATGGGCAGCGCAGCTGGGTCGGTCATCTCGCGCAGGATACCGCCGATGACTGATGCGTTGCGCTCCAGCATCACGTCGCGGTAGCTCTCGCGCATCAGGTCGCTGAGGCTTTCCGGGCGCACAATCATGGCGCGTAACCGTCGGATGCTGTCACGGTCAGCGTTGATGGGCAGATGCTTGTAGGCCGCGCCGAAACGGGTGACATCTTCCGGCGAGTCGGTCACCTCCTCGTTGCTGCGGAGGTCACAGATGAGCGTGATGCCCCGCCCTGCGAGGCTTGCGGCATCAGCAGGTGTCAGCTCATTGAGCGTGCCAGACCGATAGACCTTGCCCCAGCGCACGCGCCGGCCGTCGGCGGCAGGGTAGCCCCCGATGTCGCGCAGATTAACCCCGCTGGCGATGCCAAGGTCGCGCTGCTGACCAACCGACCACGACGGGTCGAGGGGGCGCAAGTAACTTTCGGGGGACATGCGTTTGACCATCCGCTGCACGCGCCAGCGGTAGTACAGGGCAAACCCGGCCACAGCGGCGATGACCGCCAGTATCCACTGCATTCACTTCCCTCCTAGAATTGTCGTAAGGTGTGTAAGTCTAACACAAAACGCCCGCCGCACGGGGCGGACAGGCGTTAACATCCTGAAAAGGTTTTGGGCTTAACTGGCGGCTGAAGTTGCGCTCTGGCTGCTCTGGTCGCTTTGGTCGAGGGCGCGCTCGTAACGCCCGGTGGCAATCGACCAATCAAGGTTGGCGGCCATCCACGATTTCAGCCCGGCGACATAGCCCGCGACCAACTTATCGGTCTCACGGCTGAACACGGGTAGGGCATCTTCCAGTTCGATGAATTGAGCAATCGACGAATCAATGCGCTGACCGACGGCATCGACCGCTTCTTGCACGCTCATCTGGCTGCCGCGCAGCACGAGGACGAGGTTGTGCATGTCTTTGCGCTTGGCCTCCTTTTCCAACGAGAACAGGTCATTGGTCCACGATAGCACATCGTTGGTGATGGGGTGTTCACGCGCCAGCGGCGGCAGTGATTCGCCCATCGCCATTTCGATGAGCAGGGCGCAGGGGCGGAAACCGCTGGTATCGCGGCGGATGATGATGTACTCGTTTTCGGTTGGGGTATAGCCGTAGGCGCGGTTTTCCAGCTCCCAGAGACAGCCAGTGGTATACGACTCGAAGGCCATGACGAAACGTGCGGCGAGGTCGGTGTCCATGCGGGCGCGGAAGCGCTGCCACAGCTCACCGAGGCCGGCCAAGAGCGCCCCGTCCTCGCGCACGGTGACCAAACGCGGCTGGCGCAGCAGGTCGATGGCCGTCTCGACATACGATTGCATCCGGCGGGTGTGGCGACCAATGCGCGCCTCGTCGAAGTGGTCGTCCTGCACGAACAGCCAGCACAGCCAGTCAGTGATGAGGAACAAATCCTCCTCGCTGGCGTCGGGGTAGGCATGGGCGGCAAGGTAAGGGAAACGCGCACCCTCGAACTTCTTAAAAGCGGTGCTGGTCTTGAGCAGGTCAAAGTAGCGCACCCAATCCATGGTGTGGCGCTCGGAGGCGCTGGCATGGGGGTTGGCCTTGCCTTTGAATGGGACTTCTAGGTTCGGAAGGCGGTACGGGGTCAGGTACATGGGCGTAAAACCTCGTGTAGATGAGGCCTGCCGGGGGCGGCCTTCGGGCAAAACAAGCACATCCATACACGGTCAGCCCAGTGATGTAGGAAGGGTGTGGGGCTGTGATGAGGGAAAATGAACGATGAAGTGGATGCTTTTTCTGAGGGATTAAGCACAAGATTTATACTGCTTATTATATCAGGTAATGAGTGTGGCTTAAATAAAGTATTGGTCTACAACGGTACTAAAAACTTATGGCTGTTATATTGCGCTAGAAATAATGGAAGGGGCGCGGCTGAAGCACATGCTCGTTTGAGCGATGCTGTGCCTCACCGCGCCCCGACACTGCTGTATCTGGGTCTCCCTAGGCCTCTGTACCGCCGTGCGCGGCTGTGGCTATGAAAGCACCCCCATGGGTTGGTATTGGTATAGGTTTTCAACTTGTCCAGTCACCTCTTTGGCGGCACGTAGGCCGCTTTCTATAGCGCCGTGAACGCAGGCGGGGCGGATGGTATTGGTGGCTTCACCGGCGAAGAACAATAGGTTATCGACCGGCTCGGCAAGGTCGGCACGGTAGCCGTGCGCGTGGGGCGGGACGTAGGAGTAGCCCATCCCGCTGAACGGGTCTGCGCCCCAGTTGGCGAACACACCCGATTCGAAGTGGCGGCGCACGTCCTCACCAAAGATGTCGCTGAGTTCCGACAAGCCCAGCTCGATGGCTGATGCTTCATCCAGCCCACTGAGGTACGCACCGTTCGCGCCACCGGTGTTGGAGGTCAAGATGGGTGGGGCGTCACGCCGACCAAGACCGGGCTGCCACCACATCTGAAGGGTCTTGTCGCTGAGGAGTTCACCGAGGTCCGACGGCCAGAACTGCTCGCGGAAACGCAGGATGACCTTGTTGACTTTGCCCGCGCCCAGCGCGTTGATGGCCTCAGTCTTCCAGTCGGGCAGCGGCGGCTCGAACGTGACCGCGCCTTTCTGAAGCACTGCCAGCGGCAGCGTGATGATAACGGCGTCGGCGGTGTAGAGCGTGCCGTCAGCCGTCTCGACCACTGTATCCATCGGGCGGCGCTTGATGCGCTTGACCGGGGTATTGAGGCGGATGTCCAGCCCCAGCGCCATGCGGTTGAGCAGGCCGCTGTAGCCACCTTCCAGCCGGTAGTCGCGGTTGCCGTCGTTCTCATAGCTGGCCTCGACGATGCCATAGACGCCGTGCTGGGTCGTTCCTGCCGCGACTTCCTCGCCGTACATATTGTCGAGGATGCGGCGGGTGGCAGGGTCGCGAAGCGGCGAGAGTGCGTCGCTGTGGCTGATGAGGTCATCGACGGTCATGTCGTCGCCGCCCGCCACCGCCCACGTTTCAGCGGCATCCCAGATGAGGTCTTCCAGCGACTCATCAGTCCCCATGAGGCTGGTTTGCCACGGGCTGGTGCTGACGGTCTGGCCGTTGGCGTGGATGAAGTTGGCGGCGTTGGGGTCTGCACGGAGGGTGCGGAGGCCGAAGTTGCTGACGTAATCCCACGTCTTGACGCGGCTCCCGTGGAGGAATTCTGCCCCCAGTTCAACTGGGTGCGGGGAGAGGCTGTGGTCGGTGTTAATACGCCCGCCGATGCGGTCACGGGCTTCCAAAATCATGACGGTGTGGCCGTCACGCTTCAAACGGCGGGCGGCGGCGATGCCTGCTGCGCCAGCCCCGATGACGATGATGTGCTTACTGTGGGCGGCAATCGGGGGTGCTACGGTCATTGCCCCCATTGCCACAAGTGATTTTAGGACCTCCCTTCTGCTAACTACACCTTCCTGAACTAACTTGGCCTTACGTTTCGCTTTCGTCATAAAGACTTCCTACAGGGATGGCCCTGTCTAGTGGACTGCATGGGTGTACACTAGCCCCCTGATGGGCGTCAAGGGGGACCGCGTTGTGTCGCAAGAATTTCTCATTATCGGGATTATGACCGCCGCAGGAATCATCCAAGGCGTGACGGGGTTTGGCTCGGCTTTGTTCGGGATGCCGTTTCTGGCAGGATTATTAACTGCACGGGTGGCCGCGCCGCTGTTTGCGCTGTCCATCATCGTGGGTGAGGTGGTCGGCATCATTCGCTTTCGCAAGTCGGTGACGGTAGGGGCCCTGTGGCGGCTGGCGGCAGCAGCGGCGGTCGGTATTCCGCTGGGTGTGTACGGCGTTACGTTGATTGATGAGCGCGTGGTATTGCTAATACTGGGGCTGGTCGTATCGGGGTATGCCGCTTACCGTCTTTTGACGCCCCGGATGCCGCGCTTGAGCGACACGCGCTGGGCGTACCCATTTGGGTTTATCGCTGGCCTGCTGAGTGGAGCCTATAACACCGGCGGCCCCGCCTATGTCATCTATGGGACGACGCAGGGCTGGGACGCCGACACCTTCCGCGCCAATTTACAAGGCGTGTTCCTCGTGGGGAGTGGGGTGGGGCTGCTGGCGCACGGGCTGAAGGGCAATCTGACCGGGCAGGTGTTCTATCTGTGGCTGTTTGCGACGCCCGCGCTGGTCATCGGCTTGTTCATCGGCTACTGGCTCAACCGTTTTGTATCACCCATCTTTTTTGCTAAATTGGTACAGGTGATGCTGCTCATCATCGGCCTGACGCTGATTTTCTAACCGAAAGGGATTCGATATGACTGACCTCCGGCGCTACCCCGATGTCCCGTCCGTTGCAGCGGCAGCGGGTGAACTGTTCATCGCACAGGCAAAAGCCGCCATCGCCGAACGGGGTATATTCCACGGGGTGCTCTCCGGCGGCTCGACGCCTCGCGCCGTCCATGCGTGGCTGGCCGAGCGCGCTGAAGATGTCGATTGGGCACATGTCCATCTGTGGTTTGGTGATGAGCGCACCGTACCCGCCGACCACGCGGGCAGCAATGTCGGGATGGCATATGAAACGCTGATTGACCGGCTGCCGGGTGCGCGCCCACACGTCCACCCGATGCGGGGCGATTTGCCCCCGTCAGAGGCGGCTGACCATTACGAGGCCGAATTGCGCGCCGTGTTCGGTGATGAGATGCCACGCTTTGACCTCGTTTTCCTCGGTTTGGGCGACGACGCGCATACCGCCTCGTTGTTCCCACACACACAGGCGCTGTCTGAGGCGTCGCGCTGGGCGGTGGCAAATTTCGTCCCCAAACTGGATACATGGCGCATCACGCTGACTGTGCCGGTCATCAACCGGGCGCGGACGGTCGCCTTTCTGGTGACAGGGGCGGGCAAAGCGCAGGCGCTGCACTCGGTGCTGCACGGTGAGCATGACCCCGACCGCTATCCGGCACAGCTCATCCGACCGGATGGGGGGATGGTGTGGTTGGTCGATGTGGCGGCGGCAGGGGAGACAGACGCCAGCGCTTGACGCTGTTAACGCGCCGTGTTATTCTTCTAATAACGATATACGGTCACGAAACGAAGTGGGAACCCCCCACTTTTTTCGTATCTGTTCCACTTGTCGCCCCAAAAGCCCCCGCGGCTGTAGCCCCTTGAACCCAAAGGGATTGAGACAACCCCATGAGAGACGAAGAAATCCGTTTTGAGCGGGCGTTTCAGGAAATCGCCGACTCGCGTGCGCTGCCCCCAGAGGTCGTGCGTGAGGCACTGCGTGAAGCCCTGATTTCCGCCTACCGCAAAGAGACCAGCGCCAGCAAAGCGCAGGTCATTGAGGCCGAGATTGACAACAAGCTCGGTCGTCCCCGCATCTATGTCGAAAAAGAGGTGGTCGAGGAAGTGTATTCCCCGCTGACCGAGGTCAGTTTAGAGGATGCGCGCTTCTTCAACCCAGAGGCCGAGTACGGCGACCTTGTGATGGTGCGCGTCGAGATTACCCGCCAGTTTGGGCGCATCGCGGCGCAGTCGGCCAAGCAGACCATCCTGCAAAAAATCCGCAATGCCGAGCGTGAGACGGTCTACCAAGAATTCGACTCGAAGGTCGGTGAGATTGTCACCGCCACCGTGCAGAGTGTCAGCGCCAGCAAAGTTACGCTGACGCTGAACAACAACCGCGTCGAAGCGACCATGCGCAAGCAGGACCAGATTCCGGGTGAGCGCCTCATCCCCGGCTCTAAGGTGCGCGTCTACATTGTCGAGGTGAAGCGCAGCACTAAAAGCCCCGAAATCGTGGTCAGCCGCACCCACCGCAACATGCTCAAGCGCCTTTTGGAGTATGAAGTCCCCGAAATCTATAACGGTCAGGTCGAAATCAAGAATATCGCCCGTGAGGCCGGTTTCCGCAGCAAGATTGCCGTCATCGCGTTGATGGACAACATCGACCCGGTGGGTGCGTGTGTCGGTGTGAAGGGTGGGCGCATCCAGAACATCGTCAAGGAGCTGCACAACGAGAAAATCGACGTAATCGAGTGGTCGAGCAACCATGAGGAGTTCATCCGCAAGGCATTGAACCCCGCTCTCACCAAGTCGGTGTTCTTGGATGACGACCCGGACAACGGTCGGACGGCCATCGTCCTTGTGCCAGATGACAACTTGTCTCAAGCAATTGGCCGCGAAGGGCAAAACGCCCGTCTCGCCGCCAAGCTCACGCACTGGCGCATCGACATCAAGGCCGTGAGCGAGGCGGTCAACGAGGCCATGGCGAAGGCCGACGCCCCGGAGCTTGCGCCGTTCTTCCAGCGCAACGCCGCGCTCGTCCCAGAGATTCAGCGCATCCTTGAGAAGAAAAAGGCCGATTTGATGGTGCAGCCGGAGGAGTACACCACCCTCAACCGGTTTGCCGAATTGGTCGAAGGGTACATGCTCCAGCAGCGGATTCAAGCCCGCCAAGCGCGTATGGCTGAAATCGCCGCACTGCGCGCCACGCTGCCCCAGCACGCTTTCGAGATTCCGGTCAGCCGCCTGAAGCTGTCCGATAACTTGATTGAGGCGCTCCAGCCGCTGGAAAACGTCGGTGAAATCCTGCTCCGCTTCCTGATTGACGAAAAGCGCATCCACCGCCTGCTGAGCAACCAGCCTGAGGGGTCGATTGAGGCGCTTCAAGAGGCGCTCGACTCGGCGGTCTTAGAAGAGCCGGAGATTGCCGGTTCGCCCGCGCCGGAGCCGGTCTTTGCCGCACCTGTCCAGCGCGACGAGCCGGAAATGATTGAGCTTGCGCCTGCACCCGACCTGTCGGATGCGGCCTTCCCCGGTGAGACTGTTGAGGAGCGCCGCCGCCGCAAGGAGCGCGCCCCAGAAACCTTCGTCGAACCAGTAGTGGTCGATGAGGAAGAACTCGACCTGTTGGAACGCAACAAGAAGGACAACAAAAAGAAAAAGAAGGGTCGCACCATCCTCTACGACGAGGACCGTGGCGAGATGGTCGTCAAGCGTCAGCATAAACGCACTGGCGACTGGTCGGACGAATTCGAGTAGAATAGAACAAACAACATCAGCCAGCCCTGACCTAGGGGTGGCTGATGTGTGTAATGGAAGGCGTTCCCAGCACGTCTAGCAGTCACCACTGGAGTCCGTGTTTCTAGGAGTGGTTCGCACCCCTAGGGTGTCACCCCATGAGGCCGCCGCTATGAGCCAGACGACGATTAAACGTATCCCCCAACGGATGTGCGCCATCTGCCGCAGCAAGGATGCCAAGCGCGGATTAACCCGCATTGTGCGCCTGCCCGATGGTCAGGTCGAGCTTGACCCGACCGGCAAGCGCAGCGGACGCGGGGCGTACCTGTGCGATAACCCCGTCTGCTGGGAGCGGGCCGTCACGTCTGGGGCGCTGGAAAAAGCGCTGCGGACCCCCCTCGATGCGGAGGCGCGTGCGCGTTTGCGTACCGCTGCACCGACGACATGAACACCCGTCTAGCGCCCCACCCTGCGGGCCGACCTATGACGACCATACGTTTAACGCGGGTCTAGCACCCACGGCCATCGGGGCTTGTGGTGCGCTGGACCTCTTAGGAGGTAGTATGCCACAAGAGAAACAAGCCACCATCCTCGTCCCCGACTACATCACTGTCCGTGACCTTGCCGGCCTGATTAAGGCCAGCCCGATTGAAGTGATGAAGCGCCTGATCGCCAACGGCGTGATGGTCACCATCAACCAGCCCATTGACTTCGATACCGCCTCCATCGTCCTTGAAGAGATGGGTTTTGAGGCGCAGTCCGCCACCGCCATCGCGTCGGCAGAGGCGGAGCGTTCGCGAGTCGAGAACAGCACCCAGCTCGCGGGTAAGCTCATCAAGGATGAGCGCAGTGAGAACCTCATCCGCCGCCCGCCGGTCGTGACCATCCTCGGCCACGTAGACCACGGCAAAACTTCGCTGCTCGACAACATCCGCAAGACCCGTGTGGCAGAAGGGGAGGCCGGTGGCATCACACAGCACATCGGCGCGTATCAGGTCAAGCGTGGCGACCAAGCAATCACTTTCCTCGACACCCCCGGCCACGAAGCCTTCACTCAGATGCGCGCACGCGGCGCGCAGGGCGCGGACATCGCCATTTTGGTGGTGGCTGCTGATGACGGTGTGATGCAGACCACGCGCGAGGCGCTCAACCACGCCCGCGCCGCCAATGTACCGATTGTGGTGGCAATCACCAAGTCTGATAAGCGCAACGCCAACATTGACCGCGTGAAGCAGATGCTTGATGAGCTTGGCCTCAAACCGGATGACTGGGGCGGTAATACGCTGATGATTCCGGTCAACTCGCTTAAGGGTGAGGGCATCGATGACCTGTTGGAAGCGTTGGTGCTGACCGCTGAGGAGACGCAGATTATGGCGAATCCCAAGGCGTTGGCCAGCGGTGGTATTTTGGAAAGCCGCGTCGATAAGAACCGCGGCACGCTGGCGACCGTGCTGGTGTTAAACGGCACGCTCAAGCGCGGGGATGTCATCATTGCCGGTGAGTCGTATGGTCGCGTGAAGGCGATGTA
The DNA here is from genome assembly GCA_025454725.1 of Anaerolineae bacterium. Lineage (GTDB taxonomy): Bacteria > Chloroflexota > Anaerolineae > Aggregatilineales > Phototrophicaceae > Flexicrinis. Next base: position 2,705 of record JALONW010000075.1, on the reverse strand, counting down.
CGACGCGCTGGGTAACCAAGTCGATGAAGCCCCGCCGTCGCTGCCGGTACAGGTGCTTGGTCTCAATCAGCCGCCGCTGCCCGGCACGACCTTTGAACAGGTCAAGAACGAGAAGGTCGCCCGGCAGATGGTCGAGGAGCGCCAAGACGCCGCCAACACCGCCAAGAACGCCGGTGTGCGCGCACAAATCACGCTGGAAGATGTCTTCCGTCAAGTGGCCGAAGGTGATGCCAAGGACCTAAACCTAATCATCAAGGTCGATGTGCAGGGGTCGCTTCAGCCCATCACTGAATCACTCAATGAAATCGACAAGAAGAACCCGGACGGCGTGCGCCTGCGCGTCCTGAGTGCCGAGGTCGGCAACATCGGCGAGAACGATGTCATGCTGGCGAGCGCCTCGAAGGGTATCGTGATCGCGTTCGGTGTCGATATCGACTCGGCAGCGCGGCGCAGTGCTGAGGCGCTCAACGTCGAGATCCGCCGCTACGACATCATCTACAAGCTGTTCGAGGACATCGAACTGGCGCTCAAGGGCATGCTCGACCCGGTGTACGCCCCCAAGACCATTGGCTTGGCGGAGGTTCGTCAGGTGTTTAAGGTCGGCAAGGTTGGGTCGGTGGCGGGCAGTTTCATCCGCGAGGGTGAGGCACGTCGCAACGCCAAGGCGCGGGTCAAGCGTGGCGGCAAGGTCTTGGTCAACGAATCGTCGATTTCTTCGCTTAAGCGCTTCCAAGACGACGTGCGCGAGGTGCGTACCGGCTTCGAGTGCGGTATCAGCTTGGCCGATTTCAACGACTTCGAGACTGGCGACCTCATCGAGTTCTTCATCATGGAGCGCGTGAACTAAGCCTATGTCAATCAAACAGGAACGGATGGGTGTCCGCATCCGCGACATCCTGAGCGTGCTGTTGATGCGTGAGGTGAGTGACCCCCGTCTTGAGGGGGTCACGGTGACGAGTGTCAAACTCGACCCAGAGCTGATGTTCGCCACCGTGCTTGTCAACGCGCTGGGTGATGAAGAGCGCCGTGACGACATCATGAAGGCTCTCCAGCGGGCGAAAGGCTTCTTGCGCCGTGAGGTTGCATCGCGTATACGATTGCGGAATGCGCCGGAGCTGTTGTTCCGCTGGGACGAGGGCTTAGAGCGCGCCGAACGGGTCAACAAGATTTTCGATAATCTGGTCATTCCCCCTGCACCGCCTGAGGAGGCCAAAGACGATGACGACGACCTCGATTTGGACTGAGGCCAACCGGCTCGTCCACGATGCCCAGCGGATTGTGGTCGTGACGCACGTCGCGCCCGATGGTGACGCCATCGGGACGCTGTTGGGCGTCACCCACGCGCTGCGCGGCATTGGGAAACACGTCGATGCGGCGGTAGACGGCGGTGTCCCGGATTACCTGCGTTACGTCCCCGGTTCGGAAGCCGTCATCAAGCAGCTTGCCGAAGGACAGTGGGACGTGTTCATTAGCGTGGATTCCAGCGACGAGGCGCGCACTGGCGACAGCGGGGCATATGCCCGTGCCAACAGTCGGGCCGTCATCAACCTTGACCATCACATTACCAATACCCGCTTCGGCGATGCCCATCTGGTCATCGCTGAGGCAGTGTCCGCCGCTGAGGTCGCCTTTGACTGGGTGACTCAGGGGCTGAACCTGCCGCTAACCCGTGATATCGCCCAATCGCTGCTGACCGGGATGGTGACGGACACGCTCGGTTTTCGCACGTCGAACGTCAAGCCGCGCACGCTGGAAATTGCCCAGACATTGATGGCGGCGGGTGGTTCGCTGACCGAAATCACGGCGCGCACGCTGGATTCGCGCCCGTATGACAGCCTCCTTATCTGGCGCGAGGCGTTCGAGACCATGCAGCTTGAGGACGGCGTGGTATGGGTCTCTATCCCCTACAACGCGTTTGAACGCAACCACGTTGACCCAGCGGTAGAACTCAATCTATCGGAGTTTCTCGTGAAGGTGGACGAGGCGATGGTCGCCGCCAGTTTCAAGCAGGAACGCGAGGGGGACATCCGCCTGAGCCTGCGCTCTAAGCCGGGCTTTGACGTGGGCAGTGTCGCGTTTTCGCTGGGCGGGGGCGGTCATAAACAGGCCAGCGGCGCCACCCTCTACGGCACGTTGGAGGAGGCCGCAGCACAGGTCGTCCCACTGCTGAAGGCAGCGGTCAAAAACGGGATGTTGGACATCCGCTGATGCAGGGCTTCCTCAACATTGATAAGCCGCAGGGCATCACCAGTCACGATGTGGTCAATAAAGTGCGCTGGATGCTCAAGTCTCGCGGGCTGAAGCGACTTAAGGTCGGTCACGCTGGGACGCTCGACCCCATGGCGACCGGTGTTCTGGTCGTGTGTGTGGGTGCGGCCTCGCGTTTGAGCGAATATGTCATGGGGCATGAGAAGGTCTACCGTGCCACCGTCCAGTTTGGCGTCGAGACCGACAGCTACGACGCCGACGGCGAGACCGTGGCGGCGGCGGACGCCAGCCACATCACCCGTGAGATGGTCGAGGCTGCACTTTCCCCGTTCATTGGCCACATTTTGCAGGTCCCGCCAATGCACAGCGCCATTAAGAAAGACGGTAAGAAGCTGTACGACCTCGCCCGCGCTGGCATCACCATCGAACGCGAGCCGCGCCCGGTGCATATCCGGCGTCTGATGTGGCTGGGGTGGGACACGACTAACCCAGACCGC
>JALONW010000422.1 GCA_025454725.1 Anaerolineae bacterium | reverse complement strand
GGCATTGATTGAAGCCCACCCGGTGGTTTTCCGTCGCATCATTCGCACAATGGTCGATCATGATCTCGCCCGGTTTAGTTCCGTTATCTTGGCGGTCAACCAGTGGTTTTTCCTTGCGTACACCGTCAAAGATGTGGCGCTCACCCGGCGGTTTCTGCGCTTGACTGCCGACTTTCTTGAAGACCCCAATGCCCTGCGCCGCGCCATCGAGTCTGGCAGCGCCGAGGATGCCTATGTCGCGCTTTGGGTGATGGGGCGCGATGACGTAAAGGTCGCTGCACAACACGCCAGAAGCCTGCTGGATTCCCCCGATGTCGAGCGGCGTTATATCGCTGTCCACTGCCTTAACCTGTTTGGCGAGGCCAGCAATATCAGCGACTACCTCGATCACTTAGACGATCCTGATATACGGATTGGACTGCGTATCCTCTACAACACAAACCAACAAGATAAAGAATTTATCACCCCGGCTAGGTTTGAGAAGATCGAGCAGCTTTTGGCGCGCCTACCCAAGCAAGACACCGCGCTTGAGCCATTGGTCTGGCCGTGGACAGGCATCACGAGCAGCCGCAAGCACGTCGCCCAGTATCTTTTTCATCGGCCCGAACCGGCCTATTTACGGCAGGCATTACCCTACCTATCGCTGATTGGAGGTTACGAGAAGGCGGATATCTTTAGCACGGTCATCAAAAGTGAGGCCTTTGCTGAACCCGACATCCGCGAGGTGGTTTGGAAGGAACTGCCCAAGCTGTACCGTTACGCCCGTGATGTGGTATTTAACGCCCTTAGAGACGCTGCGCTGACCGATGACGATTACCACCGTCTCGAAGCGCTCTTGGCGCACAAGAAGGCCGATCTTCACCACAGCGCGCTGAGCTTAATTAAACAGCGGCCAGCCGAACAGCGCCTAATCAGCGCCGAACGGTTGTTGCAGACGAAGCACCCCAATCAACAGATCGCTGGGCTAGAGCTGCTTCTGTCTGTTCAGCGCGACCCAGAGGGAAAAGCGTTCGCCGATAGGGTGACGGTGGCTTATCAAGCCAGCCAACCTACCCTTACACCGCGGGCGCAGGACATCGTGAATGAACTCAATAACGGTGTGCAGGCCAACCCAACGTTGGACGACGGCCTCGGCCTGTTCAACCCAACAGAGCGCACCCCGCCGCTGCATCCGCAGCCGCGCCCGCAAATCCTCGACTCCGATGCGGCGGATCGCCTGCTGACCGCGCTGCACGACTTGATTATCGCTCATCGCACCACCCCTGTCCGACTGGAACGGGAATCGAAAGATCGTCTGCTGGGGCAACTCATCCATAATTTCCCTGCCCGAAACGAACAGGTGTCAATTGAGGACGACATCAAACGTCTGCCGCTGCATGAGGTCTGGGTGACGGCTTATCGTGACCGCCCGGCTGACCAGCGCGACCCCGACGGACTTGAACTGCTGCGGGCGCATCTCAAGGTTATGCGGAATGAAACCGGAACACGCAGCAAACCAGTCGGGTTCGCCTATGGGGTTATCCTTGGAGAAATTCTGAAGTGGTTATGGGCGCTGTTCCCAGCAGAAGGGGCTGCCGAATTCATCCTCGACGCATTGGAAAACGTACTGGTCGGATTTGCAGACGACGGTGTTGTTCAAAAAGCTACGTCCAGAGAATCAGGCAGTGACCTATTCATCCGCCCACGGGTGTGGGGAAACCCTAGCTGGCATACCTATGACGCCCTATTGGGATTTCAGGAATATGGCCGCCAATTGTCACACGACCATCAAGTGCGGTGGTGGGGGCTGCTGCGCTGGATCGACGAACCAGCCAGTGGGTTCACACGGCGGCGTCCTGAGTTCTTCGTGATGGCTTATCTCCATGAAAAAGGTATCGCCACCGACGCCGATGTCTACGAGGCGCTCATCGGCTCCCGCAAACAGGATAGTCGATATGAACAGCACTTCCACGACCTACAAAGTCTCTCTCACCCGTTAAAACTCCCGAAGAATAAGCGGAAAAATCTGCTTGACCGCTATCCCAAGCTCCAGCCGATTTACGACCGGATTTGTCAGCGCCTGTTAGAGGTCGAGCTGCGACGGGCAATGCTCCCGACGGCGGCCTCGAAGCCCATCAACGGTTTACAGCGCTTGTATGGTACAGATACCCTGCTGCGCGTGTTGCTCGCCTTAGGGTCAAACCCCGTCTCGCAGGGGATGTCTGATTATCAAGACCGTATCAGCAACCTCAGCCATCTGGTCTACATTAGCGCTCCCGGCGCAGACGAAACGCCAGAACAGTTTGCGGCAAAGGCAGCCGCACTGAATTTCCCGGATGAGCGGTGGGTGACGGTGGCGATGTTTGTGCCGCGCTGGGCGCGCCATATTGAGACGCTGCTCGGCTGGGAAGGGCTTGCCTCAGCGGTCTATTGGGTACATGCCCACGGTGGACATGGCGCATCAGAGGTGTACAGTCACACCTACACCTTTTCGCAGCCGTCAAAGTTAGATGCCGAGATTACCGCACACAGCGATTTCCAACCCGCTGAACTGTTGCAGAACAAAATTGATGTCCAGTGGTTCCGGCGGATGTACCAAACGCTTGGCGCGACACACTGGGCGGCGGTCATCAAGACTGCGAAATATGCCACCTTAAATAACGATCATGCCCGACCTGTGCTTTACAGCCGCGTCTTGTTGGGTGAAATCAGCGAGGAAGAACTGTGGGCGCGTATTGACTCTAAGCGCCACCAAGAATCGGTCAGAGCGTTCGGTCTGATCCCGCTCCCAGAAGACCCATTAGCCCGCATCGAAGCCCTCCAACGGCGTTACCTTGCGCTGCAAAACTTCCTGCGCGGGTCTCGCAAATTCGGCGTGCAGCGGCGCGAGAATGAGGCCGCAGCGGTTTCGCTAGCGATTGCCAGACTCGCGCAGATGGCCGGTTATGCTGACCCGCAGCGCCTGATCTGGGCGATGGAAGCCCGCGAGGCGTCCGACCTTCAGAACGGTCAGCGCACGGAGACCCTCGACGGCGTGACGCTCACTTTGTCGATTGACAGTGCCGGGCGCGCCGATCTGACCGTTCAGCGCGCCGGGAAAGCGCTCAAAGACATCCCCGCCAAGCTGAAGAAAGACCCTACTGTCGTCGAACTGCGCCAGCGGCGTCAGCAGCTCGACCAGCAGTACAGCCGGATGCGACAGACCTTCGAGGCGGCCATGTGCCGGGCTGAAGTATTCACCGGCGCTGAACTGTGCGACTTATGCCTGCATCCCGTCCTCGCCCCGATGCTCGGTCAGCTCGTGTTTATCGGGGTAGACGATCCGACCATCCTCGGCTACCCGGTCGAGGGCGGCAAAGCCCTACACCACCATGATTCGCGGCGAATCCCCATCGGCGACGCGATGCCACTGCGGATCGCCCACGCTGTTGACCTGCTGCATGGGGGTGAGTGGAGCGCATGGCAGCGCGAAGCGTTCACGGCGGGCCGCGTCCAGCCGTTTAAGCAG
>JALONW010000421.1 GCA_025454725.1 Anaerolineae bacterium | reverse complement strand
ACCATCGGCATGGGGCGGCTGGGCGATGACATCCCGTTCCCAGACGGTGATGGCAGCGTGCGTTTCGTCCAAAGTGACCTTGACGAGCCGACACTGACCGCGATGGCCGAGACGACCGGCGGGCTGTATTTCCGCGCCGAGGATACTGACGGTCTGCGCCGAGTGACTAAGCAAATTGACCGGCTGGAGCGCTCTCCTGTGCAGCGGCAGGTGTTTGTCCCGTGGCGTGATTGGGCGTGGGGTTGGGTGTGGGCAGGTTTTGGTCTGCTGGTAGCCGAGCGCGTACTCCGCCTGACGGTCTGGCGGGGTGTGGTGTAGCCGATGATGACGTTTGATGCACCGTGGGCGCTGGGTTTATTGGCTGTGGTGGCACTGATCGCGGGGTGGGCGGCCTATACCTTTCGGCGGCGTTTGGCACGGCTGGCACTGCTGGGTGAAGCCGACCGAATCGCCGCGCTCTCGACGCTGGACGTGCGGCGGCGCTGGCAGCGGCTGTGGCTGTGGACGAGTTCAGCCGCGTGTGTCGTCATTGCGCTGGCGCAGCCGGTCTGGGGTATTGACGCTGAACTGGTACAGGCACGCGGCGCGGCGGTGGTGTTTGTGTTAGACATCAGCGCCAGTATGGATGCCGAGGATGTGCTGCCCAGCCGTTTGGAGCGCGCCAAGCTGACCATCCTCGATGTGCTGGCGGCGGTGGATGGGAGCCTCGTTGGGTTTGTGCCGTTTGCAGGTGATGCGTTTGTCCAACTCCCGCTGACGGGGGATGTAGATACAGCGCGGGCCTTCGTTCAGGTCGCCAACAGCGCCAGCGTGACCCGGCAGGGGACGGCTATTGGGCAGGCGCTTGGGCTGGCACGGACAGTCGTCGATGAGCGCGTGGCGGGTGAGGCGCTGGTGGTCTTGATGACCGATGGTGAAGACCATCAAGGCGACCCGTTGGGCGCGGTCGAAGGGTGGGCGGATGACGGCATTAGCCTGCACGTCATCGGTTATGGGACGCCGGAAGGCGATGTCATCCCCGTGCGCGACGCCGACGGTGTGGTGACCGGCGTCAAGGCCGACGCTGCCGGGAGCATCGTCATTTCGCAATTGGATGAACCGCTGCTGATGGCGCTCGCAGAGGCGGGCGGCGGGGTCTACCAGCGTGCCGATACGACCGGGGTTGAGGCGGTGGCGGTGATTGAGGCGGTGCGTGACCTTGAGTTGGGTGCGTTGGGCGCACGGTTGCGGACGGTCAGTGTGCCGCGTTTTGGGATTTTCTTGGCGCTGGCGGTGGGTTTATTGGCGGCGGAGATGATTATGAGTGAACGGCGACGGGATAATGCTTCGCGTAGTCAATAAGACACCCATTTGGTTGGGAATAATCGTCTTGGTTTTAGTGGGCTGTGCGCCTGCGACAACCGCTGATTATGTGCGGGAGAGTGTCGCTGTGCCGGGTGACTCTCAACGCGCCTATAACGCGGGGACAGCGTTTCTGCTGGATGGCGACTTGGCGCTGGCCGAGGAAGTCTTGGCGCGGGCAGCGGAACAGGGCGAATCGCGGCGAGATGCTCTGTTCAATATTGGTGTGGCGCGCTTTGAGTTGGGAGATTTTCGCGGCGCGGCGGCGATTTATCGCCAGATTTTGCAGGCCGACCCGTCGGATGCTGATGCCCGTTACAACTATGAGCTGTCGCTGTTCTATATCGAAAACCCGCTGCCCGAATCACAGGAACAGCTTAACGAGCCGCAGGATGGGCAGACCGACCCGACCGTCACGCCTACGCCTCAACCGGGTGGGGTCGATGGCCCGACCCCGACGCCACCGCGTGAAGAATTTGAGCCAGACCCATCGCAGACACCGGTAGGTGGCAGCGGCGATTTTGCCGACGACGCCGAGTCTACCCCCGTCCCGCGCAGCAGCGGCGGGTTGACGATTGAGGAGGCTATCGAACTGCTCAATGGCATCGACAGCAACCAGATCGCGCCGTTCTTACTGCCAACCCCGGTCGGCGGCGTGAATCAGGAGAATGATTGGTGACCGGGTGGGTTTGGCTGGCGTTATTAGGGCTGTGGCTGTGGCCGGTGGCGCAAGCTCCGGCGGGTGAGCCGTATTTCGTCACAGCGGAACTCAGTCCGGTACAGAGCGTGGTGGCCGGTCAGCAGGTGAGCTATATCGTGACGGCCTACAGCGATACCGTGCGTGAGGTGGTGCTGACTCCGCCCGTGTTCGACGGGATGTATCAGGGGGATGTCCGCAGTGTGGGGTCGTCAGCGACGGTGGGCGGCAAACAGTACAATGTCGTGACGTTTGCGGTGACGGTCTATCCGTGGCGCAGTGGGGTGATTGACCTGCCGCCCGCCGAGGTCATCTTCGAGGGAACGGTATTTGCTGACACGGAAGTACGCGAGAGCAACCCGGTCAGTGTTGAGGTAATGGCGGTACCTGACACTGACGGATTTAGCGGGCTGGTCGGGCGGCATGAGGCGGATTTTGAAGTCTTGCCTGTAGAGGCGGCGCTTGGCCAACCGCTGACGGCGGTTTACCGGGTGCGCGGAACGGGCTATGTGGATGGGCTGCCTGCGCCGGTGTTGGCACTCCCCGACGGGTGGCGGGCATACCTCGACCCGGTACAGGCGACTTCGGCGTTTGAAGGGACAATCGTTGTCAGCGAAAAAACCTTCCGCTGGCGGATTATCCCTGATCGGGCGGGCGCGTTGACAGTCGGCATGCAGCCCCTAACCGTCTATGACCTGCCGACATGGGCATTTGTCACCTTGGAGGTGGCGACTGTCCCGGTTCAAATTGTGCCGGGGCCGAATGGAGAGACGGTGCGCGCCTCGGTGCAGGCGGCGCTGGATAACGCGGGTATTGGGCTGCCTGTTCCGGCGGCGTTGACTCCCGTCGCTGACGTGCCGGGGTGGGTCTGGGTTTCCGCGCCGCTGTGGATGGGTCTGGCAGCGATGGGGGTCTGGTCGCTGCGACAGGGGCGGGCGGCCGCGCGTGAGCAGCGGCGGCGTACTGCGTTCGATAAGGCGCAGCGGGCGCTGGAACGGCTCAAAAACAAGACGGGTGAGTCGGCGCTGCGTGACATCGAACGGGCGGCGGCGGCTTATCTGAGCGATAAGGACGCGCCGATGTCGGATGGGCTGCGGGAGGCGCTGCTGACGGTTGAGTCGGCGCGTTATGCCCCACAGGTCGAAGGGGTGGCGGCACTGGCGGCGGGGGTGTTGGCGGCGTTGGATGAGATGGAGTGTGCAGAGGGATGAGGCGCGCAGCGGTAGGGATTGGGTTGGTCGCGCTGCTGGTGTTGGGTGTCGTGGCCGCACTGCTGCCGGGTACGCCGATGTGGGACGGCGCGGCGGAAATTGTCGCCGGTCACGCGGCGCTCGAAGCCGATGATTTAGGCGTCGCACTGCTGCACTACCGGCGGGCGCTGACGGTCGCCCCGCGTGAGGCGTCGGCGCAGCTTGGCGCGGCGGTCGTGTGGGCGCTGCGGACAGACATCCA
>JALONW010000420.1 GCA_025454725.1 Anaerolineae bacterium | reverse complement strand
GGCCGCCAACCCCGGCGTGCGCGTGCTGTTCAGCTTCGGCGGTTCGTCCGACCTCGCTGTGCAGCTCACGCAGGGCGCGCCCGCGGACGTATTCGCCAGCGCCAACCTGCGCCAGATGAAGGTGGCGCTGGACGGCGGGCGGGTCGGCGGCGTGCCACAGGCGTTCGTGCTCAACCGGCTGGCGCTCATCACCCCGGCGGACAACCCGGCGGGCGTCACATCGGTGGCTGACCTCGCTGCGCCCGGCCTCGCGCTGGTGGTGGCTGCCCCCGCTGTCCCCATCCGCACCTACACCGACGCGATGGTCGAAAAATTGGCCGCTGACCCCGCTTACGGCGCGGCTTATGCCGAATCGGTCTACGCCAACATCGTCAGTGAAGAGCAGAATGTCCGCTTGGTGGCGGCCAAAGTCGCGCTGGGCGAGGCCGACGCGGGAATCGTCTACATCAGCGACGTGACGCCTGATATAGCCGAGTCAGTGCGCGTTTTCCCCATCCCGCCCACCGCTGACGCGCTGGCGGTCTACCCCATCAGCATCACCGATGACAGCGCCAATCCCGACCTCGCCCGCGCTTTTGTGGATTACGTGCTGTCCGAGGACGGGCAAGCCACGCTCGCCCGCTGGAACTTTGGCCGGGTGCGCTAACTGACCATGTTTAATCGTCTGATGGGCTGGGGCGTGATGGGGCTGGCGGGCGCGGCAGGATTATTCCTCGCGCTGCCGCTGGTGGCGCTAGTCGTGCGCGCTGTGACCATCCCCCCCACCTCTGAAACAGGCTCGGCACTGCTGACCGATGCGCTAACCCTCAGCGCGCAGACGACTGCTCTGGCGGTGGTGGTCGGCGTCGTGTTTGGGCTACCGCTGGCCTATGTCTTGGCGCGGCGAAAATTCTGGGGACGTGGACTGGTGCGCGTGCTGGTCGAACTGCCCATCGTGATGCCGCCCGCCGTCGCCGGGTTGGGTCTGCTGCTGGCGTATGGTCGGCGCGGCCTGTTGGGTGAGCCGTTGGACGCGCTGGGCGTGCGCCTGCCGTTCAGCTTTGCGGCGGTGGTGCTGGCTCAGGCATTTGTGGCCGCGCCGTTCTTCATCCGCAGCGCACAGGTCGGGTTTGCCAGCGTCCCGCGTGACCTTGAGGACGCGGCGCGGGTCGATGGTGCGGCGGGCTGGTCGCTGCTGCGCTGGGTGACTCTGCCGCTGGCCGCCCCCAGCCTGACCACCGGCCTGATTTTGATGTGGGCGCGGGCAGTCGGTGAATTCGGCGCGACTCTCTTGTTCGCTGGGAGCCTTCAGGGGCGCACCCAGACCATGCCGCTGCTGATTTACAACGCGCTGGAACGCGACCTCAGCGCGGCGGTGCAGGCTGGGCTGGTGCTGTTGGGCGCGGCGGTCATCGCGCTGCTGACCGCCCAATGGGTCGAACGACGCAGCGAGGGTGTGGGGTAAGCCTACAGGTCTACTGGCCCGTAGGGGCGCAGCGTGCTGCGCCCCCAGACTGTCAAATTATGCCTACGCCAACATATAGCGTGCCAGCAGGTGCGCCGAGTGCAGCAGGCTGTCGGTGTGGGTGCGCTCGTAGCTGTGGCTGGCCGCGATGCCCGGCCCCGCGAGGCCGACCTTTGCCGCGCCGCCTGCTCGCCAATACGCTGACCCATCCGACGAGTAGAACAGGTACAGGTCAACCTTGTGTGGGATGTCGTGCTGCTGGCATAGATTGCGCAGCTTGGCGACCATCTCGTGATGATAGGGGCCGCTGCCGTCCTTGGCGCAAATCGAGACACTGAACTCGTCGCCGTTCTGCCCGGCGCCCAGCGCGCCCATATCGACCGAGAGCAGTTCGGCCAGCGACGGCGGCCAATCCGCCGCCCCGCCGTGACCGACCTCCTCGTAATTCGAGACGTGCAGGTACACGTCCTGCGGCGGGGTCAGCCCGGCCTCGCGGATGGCCTTGAGCGCCGCCCACATCGCCGCCACGCCCGCTTTGTCGTCCAAGAAGCGCGCTTTGATGAAGCCGGTCTCGGTCTGCTCGATGCGCGGGTCGAGGAACACGAAATCCCCGACGCCAACGCCCAGCGCCTCGGTCTGGGCGCGGCTGGTGGTCTTGGCGTCTAGCCGGATTTCCATCGAGCGTTCGTTGCGCTCGGTTGTCCCGATGTCCCGATTAACGTGGGTGCTGGGGTTGGTCAGGATGAGCGTGCCCCGCACCGTCCGACCATCGAAGGTACGGACGGTGACGTTCTCGTTTTCCGCGCCGTTCCACGACAGCCCGCCGATACGCTCGACCAGCAGGCGGCCATCGCTCTTGATGTCGCGCACCATCAGGCCAAGCGTATCGACATGGGCGGTCAGCCCGATAGGGGTGTCGCTGGCCGCCCCTTTGAGGCGCATCATCAGGCCGCCCTTGCGCGGGCGGGTGATTTCCAGCCCACCCAACTGGGCGAAACGGTGTTCGCAGTAATCGACCGCCTCCGGCGTGTAGCCGGTCGGGCTGGGGATGAGCAGCAGTTCAGACAAAAACTCGGTCAGCGCGGGGAGGTCAAGCTTGAGGTCGGTCACGGTGTGTTAGTCCCCACCCCGGCGGCCACCAATCAGGCTGGCTTGCAGCTTGGCAAGGCCTTCCCAGTCGCCTGCGGCGGCCAGCGCGGCCTGTTCCGCCCATGTGGGGATGGTCGGGTGCTGGCGGTAGCCATTGGCCTTGAGTTCGGCCACCATCGCGGCGGCGTCAGTGCGCGATGCAAGCTGTGAGAAGGTCGTGATGCCCAATTTCGCCAGCGCGTCGCGGTAGTACGGCCCGATGCCCTCGATGCGGGTTAGGTCGTCCGACTCACCGGGTTTATAGGCGGTGGCCGTGGGCGGGACGGGCGACGCTTCGCCCAGCGATTCCGGGGCGGGCGCGGCGGCGGGTTCTTCGGCGGGCGTCCCCGGCTCTGGCTGGGTCTCTGGGGCGGCGGTTTCGTCCTGCACGCCGGTTTCATCCTGAATCTCGGCGGCGGTCTCTTCCGGCGCTTCGGTCGGGGCAACTGAGGTGACGACTTCCTCTGGCTCTGGGGTCGGCGCGGTGGGCAGTTCGACCTCGGTTTCGACCACATCTGGTTGGATGGCGGGGGTCGGGTCCGCCGTCACGGCCTGCACCACTTGGTCAGGGGCGGGCGTCGCGGTCGCAGCGGCCACCTCGGACGGGACGACCGGCTCCGGCTCTGGCATGACCACCGCTTCGGGCGCAGCAGCAACAGGCGCTGGCAGCGCGACCGGCTCCGGCGCGGCGGCGAGGGTCACAATTGGCTCGGCTTCGGTCTTGTAGGGCGCGTTGGGCGTCACCTGCTCGCGCCATGACCACAGCCACAGCCCGGCGGCCAGCGCCGCGCAGAGGATGGCCGCAACCGCCGCCCACGCGGGCAGCCCGTCGGGGCTGAGGACGAGGTTGATGCCGATGATGACGGCAGCCGTCGCCAAGATGACGGCAATAATGCCGCGAGACTCTCGGTCACTGAGGAACATAA
>JALONW010000074.1 GCA_025454725.1 Anaerolineae bacterium | reverse complement strand
GCGCTGGTGTGCATCCCCATCCGGCGCTGGCGCAGCGTATCGCGCAGCGTCGAAACATCCTCGACCGTGCCGTGCAGCTTGATGATGTGCAGCCCGCCGTCGGTCTGGTTGAACTGCGCCAAATCGTCGGCCAGCCGGTCGAAATGGGCGGGCGTGTAGTGGGTTTGGTAGGCCACCCCGACGCGCTCACAGGCGCGCTCAATCATGCGGTCGAAGTTGGTGGTGATGACCACCCGCACCGCGCCATCTTTCGCCATCTGGGCAATCCGCAGGTGCGTGGCGTTGGGGTGGGGACTGTCGAGGACGCGCAGCACCTCGAAGTAGCCCAAACCGGCCTCGTCCTCGATGAGTTGGGCTTGAAAATCTGGGGGGAAACGGTTTGCCAGCTCCCGGCGGTCAAGAATGGCCTGTGCCAGCTCAGGAACGTAATCTTTGCCCGTGAGGGCCTGCACCCGCCCAGCGATGGCATGCACGACCTCACGGTTGAGCGTCCACCAATCGGGGAGGCTGGTGGGCGGGGCTTTGCTCACCCCCGCGCCAACGAATACGACCAGCCGACCGCGCTGGGCAGACTCCATAAGGGGTTGGGTGGGGTCGGACATGGGTTTACGGCCTCCAGTGCGCTGTCGCTATACAGTTGAACAGGTAACAATATTCATACCGTTCATCGTAGCACAGTTTTTGCCGTGGCGGGCGGTTTTGGTTGAAACACAATGATTGTTATTTTTGTAATATTTATTCAGTGTTTTTTCTATTTTATAGCCAACCATTGTATGGTGATGTTCTTCGTGCAGCTTTTGTAGAGATTTATATGACTCGTCACTTTGTATACTGGCAATTGCTTCCAAGCATAATTCTTGTGCTGTTTCGTCATAATTCGTGGAGCGATTCTTAGCAGGTTTATTGGGATCGGCAAATTCCCTAAAATATTCTAAAAATTTATCGATCGAATCATCACCTTCAGTTTTGGCATAAGCCAAGCTTATTTTTTCTATAATTTGTTTCATTTCAGGCACAAAATGATAAGGATTATCAAAAAAGTATTTTAGAACTTCGAATATCTTGTCCGAATACATTTTATCCTTCAGATTACCTAGACCTTGGATAGAATGAGTATCTATATGTAACATATTATTATCTCTGTCTTTGGCATCTTGCAGTGATTTATCAAATTTATCTCTAAAAAATTCAAGGGTTAGCGGATGCCCTGTTTCAGATAATGCTTCAAGTACCTCTTCTTCATGCTCTGAACGAAATTTACCTAACAAAATTTCAATCGCTTCATCGGTGTTGATTGAAGCAAGTGCTTTTAAGGCGTCTGAATGATAATTTTTTCTCAATTCGGGAACATCCAAGGCAACTTTTAGCCCCGGTATAGCCTTAACATCTTTGAAGTTAGTCAATTTCGACAGAGCCAACGCAGCTAAAACTTTCACCTCTGGAATTTCTATTTGGATAGCCTTTGCCAGTTGTTCAACAGCCATAGCCTTAGGCGCGTTTTCAAGAACAAAAATAGCGTCATGCCAACTATCATTGAGGCGAATACTTTTAAGAGTATTCAATGCGTCCGAAATCTCAACCGGTATTGATATTTCTTTTTCGGCTTTGCGTACGGCTTTACATAATTTTTTCCAATCACGTTTATTTACAAAATTTCTATCACTTAATTTGGGGTGGATTTTCCAATCAGAATTTGCATCTGGTTCTTGATAAATCATGGGTATGATTCTTTTGCCCATAGCTGAGGCAAATGACCATTCATAAGTTACATAATGAGACTTCATGCTATTTTTAGTAACAATAACGACGACTGCATAGCAGTTTTTTAATTCTTGGTCGATAACGTTTTTCCATTCATCACCTCCCAATATATAGTCATCGATCCAAGGAACAATACATTCCTCTCGTAACTTTGTTGCAACTTCCGAAGCGACTTTTATGTCTTCACGGGCATATGAGATAAAAACAGCCATGGCCTATAACCTTTCAATAAATACATACAAGATATTGTACTCTAATGTCTTTGTTTCAAGCAGTATCTGTCATAGTTAGCGAGTCACGCCGCCCTAAAACTGGAAATAAATAAATTCTTGGCCGGTCGAGCCGTAGACCAGCGCGAATAGGCAGAACGCACCCAGTGCGTAGTACATCGCCCAGCGGAAGGCCGGTCGGGTGTGCAGGAGCTGATTGTGTGTCTGGCGCGTGTCGTCGAGGAAATCCCACACGAACAGGAAGCCAATCAAGCCGACCGACAGCCAAAATTCCTGAACCGGGCGCAGTACCCCACCCGCAAACGGCGCGTAGATGTTGGTGTCGGTGAAATTAAGTAAATTCGCGAGGATATACCCAGCGTCGGACAGGCTGTTGGCGCGGAAGAACACCCACGCAAGGCATACGACCACGAATGTCACCGCCCAGCGACCCAGCGGCGGCAGCAGCGGCTTACGCCCCGCCCGCGCCCGCTGAGACAGGTTCTCGACCACGATACCCAGCCCGTGGATGCCGCCCCAAATGACGAACGTCCAGCTTGCGCCGTGCCATAACCCGCTGACGAGGAAAATAATCATGATATTGACCAGCGTCCGGCGGAATCCCTTGCGGTTGCCGCCCAGCGGAATGTACAGGTAATCACGGAACCATGACGAGAGCGAGATGTGCCAGCGACGCCAAAATTCGCCCAACGACTTGGAGACATACGGCTGACGAAAATTGTCCATCAGCCTAAAGCCGAGGATACGTGCCGTCCCGATAGCGATGTCGCTGTAGCCGGAAAAGTCACAATAAACTTGGAAGGCGAAAAACACGGTAGCGATGATGAGCGGCGCGCCAGTGTACGAGCCGACATCGTTGTAGACCGCGTTGACGTACAGCGCCAACCGGTCGGCAATCACCATCTTCTTAAACGCGCCCCACAGGATATAGCGCAGTCCCTCGACGATGCGCCCTTCATCAAAACGGTACATCTCTCGGAACTGGGGGAGCAGGTTGGTGGCGCGCTCAATCGGGCCAGCCACCAACTGCGGGAAGAATGCCACGAACGTGAGCAGGCGGAGCGGGTCACGCTCGGCCTCAAGGTCGCCCCGGTACACGTCGATGGTGTATGACATTGACTGAAAGGTATAGAACGAAATGCCGACCGGGAGCAGCACCTGCAAGACCACCGGGTCGGCGGGGATACCCAACCCGTTCAGCGCGGCAATGAATGAATCGGCGAAGAAATTAAAATATTTGAAGGTGAATAAAATGCCGAGGTTGGTGGCGATGCTGACGCCGAGGACAAAGCGGCGTCGGCCTATTTTCTCGCGGGGCGTCGCCGCCAGCAACCGCGACGCGGTGTAATCAGTCATCACGGTGATGAGCAGCAGGATGAGATAAGTGGCGTTCCAGTAGGCGTAGAAGAACAGGCTGGCGGCCAATAAGAACAGGATACGCGCCCGATAGGGTAGGAAAAAATAAATCCCGACGACGACGAGGAAAAACGCGACGAATTCCAGCGAGATAAAGGTCATGGTTGGTCTGCTTCAGGGGGCGTGATGATGGGCAGGAGGTCATAAATCGCATCAGGGTTTGGCGCTTGTGCGATATCGCGTTGGAGCTGTTCCAAATCGACATAAGCGCTCAGGCGTGGCTCTTGGCGGGCAACCTCGAGAATGACCCGCGCCGCCAGCAGATCAGTCATATGGATGACATCGCGCATCTCAGATATTGACCAACCTGCATCAGTCAGATCGGCAAAATCGTAGTACGGAAAGCCGTACTCCGCAAACATCGCCGCGATCTGCGTCCGTGCTTGAGGGAAAAAGGCGTGATCCGGGCTGTTCTGGATGAGGTCATAGTAGCGCTCGCCATAGGGCGTTACGACCCCAATCACATAAACGTTGTGTTCGGTCGCCCACGCCAAAATACGGTCATAGGCAGCTAACCGCACAGGGTTGGGCTGTGAGGCTCCCTCAGGGAGTGACGAAAGAGTTACAAGTGTGTCGCGATGTTGGTCTTCTAAACGTTTCTCGAATCGGAAGCTCCCATCTCTACGAAAGCCTCTACCCGTATTTATCGCACGTAATCCTAATGCAGGCCATCCATACTGCCTGTCCGTTCGATTAACAATATTGCTTATTGATGTATTTTGCAGAAAAAAAGATTGTAATGACAAACGTACTACATCTAAAGGCGCAAAATTCTCCCGCGAACTGAAACCCTCAACGGGATCATAGCCCGTATTAACATTAAAAAAATGTGGATCAACACCCAACACAAGTATACGTGGTGGAGGGTCTATGGGCAGGTGATCCACCAAAAAAGCTACGGTTTCTGGGATCGAAGCGAGGGAAGCAGCATTGTAGAAAGCGTCTGTTTGGCGAGCAAACATCTCATGACGAAAGGGTGTCACTCGCGAGGAACCAACCACCACGATTTCTGGCTTGCTGTGGGCAGCGGCAAAAACTTTGTATTGGTTGTGTTCCGGCACACCTGCGCCGACAGGTAAATAGATCATTGAGGGTTCAGCCGCTTGAAGATCCAGTACTATATCGTATGGCATCAAGTCGCCTGTGTAATAAAATAGGAAAAAAACTCCTGTAATCAGGATGGCAAAAGGTAAGAGAAAACAAGCCAAACGCAGGAAAAACCTAGACATTATCGAGATTAATTCCTAAATATCTAGGAGAAAAAAGTTCGACACATTCCAGCGAGATAAAGGTCATGGTTGGTCTGCTTCAGGGGGTGTGATGATGGGCAGGCGGTCATAGAGGTTGTCAGGGTTTGGCGCTTGCGCGATGTCGTGTTCGAGCTGTTCGACATCAACATAAGTACTCAGGCGTGGCTCTTGGCGGGCAATCTCTAGGATGACCCGTGCCGCCAGCAGGTCACTCATGTGGACAATATCGCGCATCTCACCCATCGACCAACCCACAGCGACCAAATCAGCGAAATCATAGTAGGGGAAGCCGTACTCCGCAAACATCACCGCAATCTGCGCCCGAGCTTGAGGGAAAAAGGTGTGATCTGGACTGTTCTGGATGAGGTCATAATAGCCTGCGCCGTAGGGTGTTACAACCCCAATCACATAGATATTGTGTTCGGTCGCCCACGTCAAGATACGGTCATAGGCAGCTAATCGCACAGGGTTGGGCTGTGAGGCTCCTTGAGGGATATCCATCAGTGTTAAGGTGAGATCGGGGTTCTCATGTAACATTGAAAAACGGTAGCTCCCGTCGCCACGGAACCCCTCACCCATATCCATCGCAGCCAATCCCAGTGCAGGCCATCCATATCCTCGGTCAGCACGGTTAAGGATACTCAGCAACGGGATGCGCCGCCGAAAAAAGCGCTTTATTGCAGAGCGCACAACCTCCACTGGCTGAAAATCCGCTGAAGACGGCAGACGTTCAAGTGGGGCATAGGCCGCATTAGCATTGAAGAAGTCGGGGTCGATACCCAGCATAAGGATGCGCGGCGGCGGGTCGGTGGGCAAGTGGCTAACCAACAAGGCGACAGTCTCTGGAACCGAAGCCAACGTTGCAGCATTGTAGAAGGCTTCCGGCTGACGGGCGAACATCTCGCGCCGGAAGGCCGTCACCCGCGACGAACCGACCACAACGATTTCCGGCTTGCGATGGACAGCGGCAAACACTTTATATTGATTATGCTCAGGCACACCCGCACCCACGGGTAGATAGACCATCGAAGGTTCATCTGCTTGAAGATCAAGCACCGCATTATAGGGCATCAGGTCGCCTGTATGGAAAAGTAGAGCAAAGATACCTGCTACCAAAGCGGCAAACGGCAGTAGAAACAGACCCAAACGGAAGAAAAATGATGTCACCATCAAGAGAAATAGCTCTAGAGAGGAAAGGCGGGTGATTTGACTATAGCACACCGAGGAGGCTTATCCTATGCCGTGCATCGGTTCGGTTGCCGCTGTGCAATGTTTTCGGTAATCTTTGAGGGTTCGTCCAAGTTATGACCTATAAGGAACTTGTTGTCCATGTCCGATGAAACCGTGCGTTTTGACCTGCCCCAGACCGACATTCCACACCAGTGGTACAACATTCAAGCCGACCTGCCCCGTCCGCTGCCGACCGTGCTGCACCCCGGCACACATCAGCCCATCGGCCCCGATGACCTCGCGCCGTTGTTCCCGATGGACCTGATCATGCAGGAGGTCAGCCAAGACCGCTACATCGACATCCCCGACGAGGTGCGCGAAATTTATAAGCTGTGGCGTCCGACCCCGCTGCTGCGCGCCCGTCGGCTGGAAAAGGCGCTCGACACGCCCGCCCACATCTACTACAAATATGAGGGGATTTCGCCCAGCGGCAGCCACAAACTCAACACTGCTGTGCCGCAGGCTTATTACAACAAAAAAGCCGGTGTACAGGGCCTGACCACCGAGACCGGCGCAGGCCAATGGGGGACAGCCCTCAGCCAAGCCTGTAATTTCTTTGGACTGGAATGTTTCGTCTACATGGTAAAGGTCAGCTACCAACAGAAGCCTTATCGCGCCGCCATGATCCGTACTTTCGGCGCACAGGTGACGGCCAGCCCGTCTGACACGACCCACGCCGGGCGCGGCATCTTGGCGCAGGATCCCAACAGCCCCGGCTCATTGGGAATCGCCATCAGTGAAGCAGTCGAGGTGGCAGCCACCAGCGGCGGGAAGTATAAATACGCGCTCGGCTCGGTCCTCAACCATGTCCTCACCCACCAGACGGTCATTGGTGAGGAGGCGCTCAAACAAATGGATCTTGCGGGCGAATACCCCGATGTCATCGTCGCGCCGACCGGTGGCGGGAGCAACTTTGCCGGAATCTCGCTCCCGTTTATCCGCCATAATCTGAAGGACGGCAAGCGCACGCGCATTCTCGCGGTCGAACCGGCAGCCTGCCCGTCCCTGACCAAAGGCGTCTATGCATACGACTTCGGCGACACCAGCGGCATGACTCCACTGGTCAAAATGCACACGCTCGGCCATACCTTCGTGCCGCCGCCGTTCCACGCGGGGGGCTTGCGCTACCACGGCATGGCGTCGATTGTATGTGAGCTGTACGACCAAGGCCTAATCGAAGCGCAGGCCATTCCACAGCTAGAGACTTTTGCGGCGGCGCTGACCTTCGCCAAAGCCGAGGGCATTGTCCCTGCCCCAGAGGCGGCGCACGGCATCGCGGGCGCGATCCGCGAGGCGCTGGCGGCTAAAGAATCGGGTGAAAAGCGCGTCATCCTGATCAACCTATGCGGCCACGGCCACTTTGATATGTCGGCTTATACCGCCTACCTCGACGGCAACCTCAACGACCTTGAATACCCCGATGAGGTGTTCCAAGAGGCACTCACCCACCTGCCGCAGATTTAATCAGACATAAAACACCCTCAGCGGCCTGTAATGGTTGGATGAGGGTCTTTTTGTTTGGCTTATGCCACTGGGACAAGTGCAAACCGCCCATAGGCCACGAACGCCGCTGCCAGCAGCAGTACCACGTTGCTGATAATCATCTGGGTCTCGCCACGGCGCTGGTGAACAACCGCTGCGCCGACCATCACAATCACCAGACCCACCGCCGCCAGCGGCGTGAGAATGGGCAGGATTCCGGTCGCCCACGGCAAAATCAGGCCGACTGCCGCTGCGAGTTCTGCCACCCCAATCAGCTTGAGCTGTCCCTCAGTGAAATCGTTAACGTAACCCATGCGCTCGGCGGCTTTTTCCTTAGGGACAAGTAACTTCATCACCCCGACCAAGCCGAATATCAAAGCCAAAATAACCTGCATCGCCCACAGTGCGGTATCCACAGCCGTATCCTCCCTGCGATTGTCCGATAGTCACACAGACTATAGACCGCCATCCAGAGGGCTGTCAAACAAAAAGACGCGCATGCCCGACCTGCCCGCCGAGGTGCGCGTCGTGTGCATTTAGAGGGATGTTACGCCGTTTGGTGCGCCTTGTTCAGCGCTTCGATAGCCTTCTCGACGCTGGCCTTGGGGCCGACCCCGATTTGCTGGTCGATGAGGATGCCGTCTTCGTTGATGACCCAATACGAGCGGTTAACCATTGGAATTTTGATGCCTGCCAACGCGTTCATCCCCCACGCGCCCCACTGCTCTAACACCGCGTGAGATTCGTCGGAGATAAGGTCATAGTTGAGCTTGCGGTTGACACGCCATTTCTTGAGCTGTGCGGGCGTGTCGCCGCTGATGCCCAACACGGTGGCGTTGAGCGCTTCGATACGCGGGAACTCGTCGCGGAACTCGCAGGCCTGTGTGTTGCACCCAAAACTCATCTCGGCAGCCTTGGGGAAAGCGAAGATGACCACGCTTTTACCGCGCAGGTCGCTCAGGCGAACGGTGTCACCGTTTTGGTTGGGGAGGGCGAAGTCTGGGAAGGGCTGTCCAATGGTCAACATGGGGGTGTCCTCTTAGCAACTTGTGATTGTGATAAACATTACAATCACCGGGTGAGCGTTCGCTGAAAGTCGGTTTAGAAACTTAGGCGTGCGAACTATTTTCCAGCGCGCCCAATGCCAGTACTTCGCCGCCGAAGCGCTCCAAGAAGCGCCGGTCATGCGAGACGGCCAAGACCGCCCCAGTGAAGCCATCAAGCGCCGCCTCGAACGCTTCCAATACGTCAAAGCTGAGATGATTGGTCGGCTCGTCCAGCAGGAGGACATTCGCGCCACTGCCAATCAGCCGGGCAATCTGGAGCTTACGTCGCTGTCCAACGCTTAAGACGCCAACGGGGCGCCGCACCTCATCATAGCGGAACAGCCCCCAGTTCAGCAGGTCAGCGACGTGAGCATCGTCCGTCCCCGCTAGACCCAACCCATAAGCCTGCGCCACCGTCAGCGACGGGTCAAGGCCGCCACCGTGCTGGTCAAGGTAGCCGATAACAGACTGTGCGCTGCGGATGACCTCCCCGCCGTCGGGTTTTTCCAGCCCAGTGAGAATACGCAGCAGCGTCGATTTGCCCGCGCCGTTCGGCCCGACCAGCGCCAACCGCTGCCCTGTCCCCAGTGCAAGGTTCACCCCGTCGAGGATGACGCGCCCACTGTAGTGCTTACAGATGCCCGACGCGACCAGCGGGGCGCGGGTATCAAGCTGGCGCGGGTCAAAGGTCGCGTTGAAGGCCAGCGGCTTGGGCGGCTTGGCAATGGGGTCTGCTTCGATGCGCGCTAGGCGCTCCTTCACGTTATCCAGCTTGCGGGTGATGGCGACCTCGGTGCGCCCCTTGAAGAAGCCTTTGGCGAACTTGTCGCCGCCGACCTTGCGCGTAGCTTTGGTCTGGTGGATAGCGCGCTGTTGGTCAGAGACTGCGATTCGCAGTTCTTTAAGGTCGGCCTGCTGCGCCAGCCAATCGGCCTCCCACTGCTCACGTTCCCGATGTTTGGCGACCAAGTAGGCGTCGTAGTCGCCGGTATAGGCGCGGGCAGTGTGGGTGTGTTCGTCGATTTCGACAATCTGGTTAACGGCACGGTTGAGAAAGGCGCGGTCATGGCTGACGACCAGCGCCGCCCCCTTCCACGCCGCCACCGTCGATTCCAGCCACGCCAGCGCCGCTTGGTCTAGGTGGTTGGTCGGCTCATCCAGCAGCAGCACGTCCGGCGCACTGAGCAGCAGCAGCGCAAGGGCAGCACGGGTGCGTTCCCCGCCGCTCAAGGTGCTGATGTCGCGGTCGGTGGGCAGGTGGCCGACGCCGAGACCGCGCATCACCTCATCGGTGCGCTGGTCGAGGTCGTAACCGCCTGCCTGCTCAAACGCGGTGCTGACCTCGCCGTAGCGCGCCAAGACATCGGTCAAGGCGTCGCCGCTCAAACCGTCCATCTCGGATTCGAGGGAGCGCATCTCGGCCTCCAGCGCGTGGACATGGGCCAGCGCCGCCGTAATCAAGTCGCCCAGCGTGCCGCGCAAACCACCGAGGTCCTGTGGCAGACTCCCGACACGCACGCCGGGCAGGGCGCGCACGGTGCCACCGTCAGATTCGACCTCGCCAGTGATGATGTGAATCAGCGTCGATTTGCCGACACCGTTCGCGCCGACCAGCCCGACGCGTTGGCTGCTGTCGAGGTTGAGGGATACGCCATCCAGCACGACCAGCGTGCCATAGCGTTTGGATAAGTCTTTGAGCTGCAATAACATGGTGGGGGTTGCCTCTGAGGTAGGGTTTGACGTGGGAAGTGAAAAGTGGGAATCGAAAACGCGCCGCCCGGCATTCCACCGGACAGGCGCGTTTTATCTTCATCTTTAGCTCAAAAGCACGGCTGGCGCAGAACCCCCAAACAATGGGTTTTCTTAGCCAACGGCAAACAGAGCCGACCTGATAGACAGCACCCCGCGAAACGCCGCAGCGTTAGTTATGCGAAAGAGCCGTCAGTTGTCATCTATTTACCATCCTACTCAGAGTTGACCTTATTAGGCGGCAGAGGTGATTTTCCCCCACGGCCTAATAAGGTCAACGGTACACCGATTTGGTGTTGGTGTCAATCGGTGGTGACCCACAGCGCAACTGGGTCAACCCAGAATTTGCCCGCCGTACCGGGATAGGTCAGGAAAGCGCGGACGCTGGCAGGGGTGCCGGTTAGGGTTAGGCTCCCAGTCTGGCAGGTCCAGCCAAACGACCCACCCGGCCATGTCATGCTGATGCGCCCCTGTCCTCCCCCCACGTAGGGGACGCGCACCATCACGGCGCTGAAAGGCGGGGTGTTGCGCCCCGTCGCGCACACCGCATAGTTGAGCGTGTCACCTGCCGACAGGTTAGCCACTTCAACGGCTGGGGCGCGCTGGACGAGTTTCGGTCTTGGCGTGGATGTGCCACCCCGGAACAGCAGGCTGCACACTCCCTCATGGCTGACGAGGCTCTCACCCGCTGCGCCGTTCGACACGTCGCACACGCGCTTGGCAACTGGCGGCGAAGAGGTCACCACGTTCCAACCCAGCGGCAGCGGCGGCGTTCCACCCGCGCTGTCCTCCATCCCGCCGTTACTGAGCAGGTCAATCCGCGTCCCCTGCGCGTAGCTGGCGGTGAGGGTCTGGTCAGCGCTGGCAAACAGGGTGTGATTGTTCACCGGCAGCGGCTGGCCGCCCATATCCCAACCCGCAAAGCGGTGCGCGACACCGCCGGGCGACTGGTTCAGCGGCGCGGAGATGGTGCGCCCGACCTCAGCCACCGTGTCGAAAGTGAAGGGGGTAGTGCGCGGCTGGCCGTCGAGGTTGATGGTCAGCCCAGACGGGTTGCTGTTGACCGTCACGGTGACGACCTCTGGCAGCACATCGACGAAGGTCGAGGCGGTTTCGCCGTCACGGTCGCGGGCGGTCAGTGTGATGCGGTAGAACACGTTGGTGGCAGCGTTATCAACGCCGCGCTTGGGGACGATGAATGAGCCATCGCGTGTCCCACTGAAATCGGGCATGAATGGGTGTGAGTGGTCATCGTGGTGGAAATCGACCCGCCACGTCAGGCGCATGGGGTTAATATTCCCATCCTCGGCGTCAGTGGCGAGGCCGCTGAACGTGATGAGCTGGCCGCCCCGGTAGATTCCGCCGCTGGTTGGTGAGGTGATAGCGGGGACAGGTGGAGTGTTGCCTGTAATGGTAGGGACAACGGTTGGTGTTACAACTGGTGCGTTATAGTCGTAACGGTAAATATTGCCATTCTGGCGCGACAGGGTATACAGCTTACCGTCTGGGCCGACGCGCAGGTCTACGATGCTTCGGGCGGCCATCGAAGAGCCGAAGTCGGTCACGGTGCTGGTCACGGGGTCAAAACGCTTAATCCAGTGCGCGCAGAAGTCAGCAAAGAAGTAATCGCCGATGTAATCCGCAGGATAAACCTCAACGGCAGGGTTATAGAACACGCCGCCCGTGACAGCGCAGACCGAGCCAGTGTGGTTATAGGCGTAGCGGGGGCGGGTGAAATTGGGGAACGAGGCTTGGTTGAAATCGCCCTCGGTGGTCGGCCAACCGAAGTTAGCAGCGGGCGCACCCTCGTTAATCTCCTCCCATGTCCCCTGCCCTACATCGTTGATGAATATGCGGCCCGTCCCCGGCTGGAAGGCGAAGGTGTAAGGGTTCCGCAGCCCCAGCGCCCAGATGGCACGGTTTACGCCGCTAGCAGTGTTATAGAACGGGTTATCCGTAGGGATGCTGCCATCGGCGTTGTAGCGCAGGATTTTACCGTGGCGGTTGTTGAGGGTTTGGGCGTTGCTGCCAACGGCGTTATCACCGACCGCCACGTACAACTTGCCGTCGGGGCCGAAATGGATTGCACCGCCGTTGTGGTTGCCCGCGCTCAGGTCATCGAAGGTCCGCAGTGGGACCTCGCTGCCCGGCACGACGGTATTACCGTTGGCGGTGAAGCGCGAGAGCTGGTTACGCCGGGGTGTGCTGGGGACGGTATAGTATAGATAGAGATGGTTGTTGGTGGCAAAGTCAGGGTCAAAGGCGATGCCCAACAGCCCACGCTCGAAGACATCATCGACATCAAGCGTCAAGAATGGGATCGCCAGTGCTGCCCCGCCCCCCGCCGGGATGACACGAACCTCGCCGCTTTGTTGCAGCACGAACAGACGACCATCCGGCGCAAACGCCATCGCCGTGGCGTTGGAAATGCCTGACCCATACAACACTTCTGTGAAGTTGGCAGGTAACGCACGCCCCTGCGCCGACAGTCCTCCGACGGCTCCCGTAAAGGCAAGCCCGATGATAACAATCACCCAAACCCAAACCCGATGATAATGACGCATCGGCAGACTCCCCTAAAGCTATAAA
>JALONW010000073.1 GCA_025454725.1 Anaerolineae bacterium | reverse complement strand
CACGCGGCGGACGGCTGGCAGTACGACGGTGTAGACGGGAGTCCTGCGCTGCTTGACCGGGCGGCGGCATCACTGGCCGACCTCACGCCCCCGCCGCGCCTGCGCCAACACGATTTCATCGAGTCGGCGCTGCCGCCTGACCTGACCGGCTACGACGCGCTGGTCGCGTTCGGCGTGCTGCACCACATCCCCGGCGCACAGACTCGGCGGGCGGCACTGCGCGACTGGGCGGCGCGGCTCGCCCCCGGCGGCGTGATGGTGGTGGCCGCGTGGCAGTTCCTCGACGATGACGGTTTGCGAGCGCGGGTCGTGCCGTGGCCGGACGATTTACGCGGCGAAGTCGAGCCGGGCGACGCGCTCTTGGACTGGCGGCGCGGCGCGACCGCCCTGCGCTACTGCCACCATACTGCCCCCGATGAATTCGACGCGCTGTTGGCTGAAACCGGCCTGCCGGTCGCGGCGCGCTACCTCGCGGACGGCGCAAGCGGTCGGCTCAACCTGTATGGGGTGGTCTCACGTCCTGTGGTATGATTCCGCGCTGGAAAATCTGTGCTAAACCCCGTGAGGAACCCGCACCCATGCCCCACCTCGCCTTCGTCACCTATACACCCAACCCCGCCCTGCAAGCCAGCGACCAGCTCATCGCCGACGCGCTGGCTGAACTCGGCACGACCGTCACCGCTGCGCCATGGGACGACCACAGCATCGACTGGACCACATTCGATTCGGTCATCATCCGCTCGGCATGGAACTACTTCGACAAGCCCGCCGAGTTTATCGCTTGGCTCGACCGCATCGAGGCGTTGGGCGTCCACCTGATTAACCCATATCCGCTGATTCGCTGGAACATGGTCAAGACCTACCTTCAGCCGCTGGAACAGGCCGGGGTGCGTGTCGTGCCGACCGAGTGGGTCGCGGCGGGGACGGCCCCCGACCTCGCGACGCTGGTTAAGCAGCGCGGTTGGGGGGACATCTTGCTCAAACCGGCCACCAGCGGCGGCGCAAAGGGCATTCTCAAAGTGGCGGCTGGCAAGGCACATGACCATCAATCCGACCTCGAAGACCTCGCGCAGGCTGGGGCGGTTATGGTTCAGCCGATGCTGCGCGAAATCCGCGACGGCGAAATTTCGGTGTTGTTCGCGGGTGGAGAATTTACCCATGCCGTCCGTAAGTTCCCCGCCGAAAACGACATTTTCGTCCAGCGGGCGCACGGCGGCCATGAGATGGCCTACCACCCACCTTACGCGCTCATCGACGAGGCGGCGGCGATCTTGGACACGGCGCGCAAGCTGTCGGGCGTCCACCACATCACCTATGCACGGGTGGACGGCCTCATCATCGACGACAAGTTTACGCTGATGGAATTAGAGGTGCTGGAACCGGCGCTGTTCGTCAACCACGCGCCGCAGGTGGCCGACCGCTACGCCGCTGCCTTCCTCAGGGCGACGGAAGCGCGCCAAACGACCTAAAGACCACCTCGCCCCCCAAAATCGGGCCGTCCACCTCTGCCCGACCAGAATCGGCCAGCGCTGACTGAACGGCGATAAGGCAGGGATGGTCGGGCGCGCCGATCAACCAGACTGGGCGCGTGGGGTCGAGCTTGCTGACGATTTCGGTTAGCTCATCGGTGGTGAACTCGCGCCAGCCGAGGTCGATGCCCATCCCGGCACGCAAATCGTAGCGAGCTTGGGCGTAGCCGAGCGGGCTGTCTGGTGCGCCAAAGGTCAGCGTGGGTTCGGTGCGCGCACGCGCCGCCTGATACCGGGCGACGGAGTCGGGCATCGGGTCAGTCGGGGTGATGAACCACACACCCAGCGCCGCGATACTCATCAGCGCCAGCGCCCCATTCATCAGCGGACGGCTGAAGCGCCCGACCAGCCGCACGATGACCGCCGCGCCAAGCAGCGCCAATAAAACCACACCCCAGCGCAGCCCCTCGACCGAATCCCCGGCCAGCCACGTCCAGCCCTCGGTCAGTGCGGCGAGGGGCGCATGGATGCCCCCGCCAGAGCGCTCCACCGCCTCGGTCAGCAGGTCGCGGGCGGCGCGGGCGGTGTCGCCAATGCTCGCGGCGCGTACTGGCACCGGGTCACGGGCGACCCACAGCCACCACGCCTCGGCGGGGCTGACGGTCGGTTTGAGCGCGGCCAGCACGGTCAGCAGCGCCAAAACCATGTACAGGCGCGTGGTTAGGGATGGGCGGCGGGGTGTCATCGGCGGCGTCCTGTGGGTTAATTAAAGTCAGTGAATCACGGTCATTTCGTGATTCGGGGTTGCAAATGCTGAGCGATGAGTGCTGAGTTTAAAATCTAACGGCAAGCGCCTAGAAAATGAGGTGAGGAATCCTGCCCGTTTTCTAAGTTGTCCACCAGCTTTCACGCTCTAACTGAACTTTCGTGATTCACTGAAGGTGTTTTTGCGCCGCGATTATACCCCATCGGGGGACGCCGTAGGCTCACATCCCCCGCCATTGTGTCGCCCCGACACCCTATGCTAGAATAGACCCACTTGCGAAACTTGACCGACCCGCCACTGTCCGGCTGGTCTGGTGACGCCTTATCAGTCAAAACACCCCATGGACGGAACACAGGAACCATGACCCTCAACAAGGACCTCAAGCAAGAAATCATCAACAAACACGCCACCCACGAGGGGGACACCGGCTCGGCGCAGGTGCAAATTGCCCTGCTGACGCACCGTATCCTCCAGCTGACCGAACACCTCAAGACCCACAAGCACGACAATCACAGCCGTCGTGGGTTGCTGACGTTGGTCGGTGAGCGCCGCAGTCACCTGAAGTACCTCTCACGCAAGAACCCGGACGCCTACCGTGCGCTTCTGGAAGAGTTGGGGCTGCGTAAGTAACTTGGAATACCCAGAGCCGCTCCTCAAGCCGCAAGGCCGAAAGCGCGGCTCTGTGCTGTTCACTGCTCGTAAGACGCCCGGCGTGGCAGGCGTTGGAGTATGTTGCTAACGGGAAAACGTTAGCCGCATTATCCAATCTCTGGCCGCCGGGCGTCGTTTGTTTATCCGCCCGTGCAAGACAATAACCGTAGAACCACAGGAGTACCCACAAACCGTTATGGTTGATTCAGCCTACCGCGCCGCCCAACGTTTTAGCACCGTCGTCGGCGGTAAAGAGTTCGTCATCGAGACTGGCAAGCTGGCCGAGCAGGCCGGTGGAGCCGTCACCGCCCGCCTCGGCGACACCATGTTGTTCGCCGCCGCCACCATGTCCAAGAACATGCGCGAGGGCATCGACTTCTTCCCCCTCAGCGTGGACTTCGAGGAGAAGCTGTACGCCGCTGGTCGCATCCCCGGAAGCTTCTTCCGTCGCGAGGGGCGCCCGCCGGAGTCGGCCATCTTGGTCAGCCGCGTGATTGACCGCCCGCTGCGCCCGTTGTTCCCGGAAGACCTGCGGAACGAGGTTCAGGTCATCCTGATGCCGTTCTCGCACGACCAAGAACACCAAGCCGACATGCTGGGCATCGTGGCCGCCAGCGCTGCCCTGACCATCAGCGATGTACCGTTCGACGGCCCGGTCGCCGGTGTCCGCATCGGCTACATCGACGGCCAACTGGTCGTCAACCCGACCATCTCGGAGCTTGCCAACAGCCAGCTTGACCTGCGCGTAGCCGGGACCGCTGACGCCATCAACATGGTCGAGTGCGCTGCCAACGAAATCGACGAAGAGACCATGCTGGCTGCCCTCGCGCTGGCCCATGAGTCGATTCAGCCGCTGATTCAGCTTCAGCTCGACATGCGCGCTGCGTTGGGCAAGCCCAAGACCGAGTACACCCCCGCACCGTCCAACGCCGCCCTGCGTGCCGAAATCGACGGCAAGGCGCGTGCCGCCCTGCGCGACATCATCGCCACCACCACCGACCGGGGTGGCCGCAAGGAAGCCGTGACCGCGCTCAAGGACACCCTGCGCGCCGAGTACGAAGCGCGCAACGCGGCGCTAGCCGAGGGTGAGACCGCCTTCAATTTGAAGGAAGTCGGCGTCATCGTCGAAGACCTCGTGTCCGAAGAAGTCCGCCTGCGTATCGTCAACGAGGGCATCCGCCCCGACGGGCGCAACACCACCAGCATCCGCCCGCTGGCGGCGGAAGTCGGCCTGCTGCCTCGCGTCCACGGCTCTGGCCTGTTCACCCGTGGTCAGACACAGGTGATGAGCATCGCCACGCTCGGCACGCCCGGCGACGCGCAGGAGCTGGACAACGTTGCGCCGGAGAACAACAAGCGCTACATGCACCACTACAACTTCCCGCCGTACTCGACCGGCGAAGCCTACCCCCTGCGCGGGACCAAGCGCCGCGAAGTCGGCCACGGCGCGCTGGCTGAGGCCGCACTGCGCCCGATGATGCCGGAAGAGGATGTTTTCCCCTACACCATCCGCGTCGTTAGCGAAGTGTTGAGCAGCAACGGCTCGACCTCGATGGCGTCGGTCTGCGGCTCGACCCTCGCCCTGATGGACGCGGGCGTCCCGCTCAAGCGCCCGGTGGCCGGTATCGCCATGGGTCTGATTAAGGAAGCCGGTAAGGTGGCCGTCCTGACCGACATCCAAGGGCTAGAAGACCACATCGGTGACATGGACTTCAAGGTCGCTGGAACGGACCGCGGCATCACCGCGCTCCAAATGGACATCAAGATTAAGGGTGTCACGCCCGAAGTCATGAAGCAGGCGCTGGCGCAGGCCAAAGACGCCCGCATGACCATCCTCGGTGTGATTAACGAGACTATCTCCGAGCCGCGTGCCAAACTGAGCGACTACGCGCCGCGCATGGAAGCGGTCAAGGTCGAGGTGGACAAAATTGGCTCGCTGATTGGGCCGGGCGGCAAGACCATCCGCGCCATGCAGGAGCGTTTCGGCGTCAAGATTGACATTCAAGACGACGGGACGGTCTTCATCAGCGGCCAAAACGGCGCGGCAGTAGACCGCTGCGTCGAGGAAATCCGCGGCATGACCGAGAGCGCCGTGCTGGGCAAGATTTACACCGGCAAGGTCACGCGCATCGAATCGTATGGCTGCTTCGTGGAGTTCATGCCCAGCCGTGAAGGCATGGTGCATATCTCGCAGCTCGCCGACTACCGCGTCGGCAAGGTCGAGGACGAAGTGCAGCTCGGCGACGAAATCATGGTGATGGTGACGGATGTCGATCCGGGTGGCAAGGTGCGCCTGAGCCGCCGCGCCGTGATGGAAGGCATGACGCTGGAAGAAGCCCAAGAGATGGACAAGCGTCCGGCAGGCGGCGGCGGTGGCGACCGTCGCGGCGGTGGCGGCGGTGACCGCCGTCCGCGCCGCTAAGGACCGCTAGACCCCCCGAATAAAAAATACCCCCTCCCGTCTCTGGAAGGGGGTGTTTTTGTGTGGATTTCCTAACTTGCTGTCTGTGCCGACGTGCGGGCGCGCTGACCGAATACTCCATACAGCATCCGGGCGGTATAGACCATCGCCACGACACTGACGACGAACGTCGCAATCCCCGTCCACTCGTAGAAGATATAGCCCGCCTCTGGTGACCACAGCGAGAAGACCGTTTCGACGACCTCGGCGTCGCTCCCCTCTAAAAAGGTGATGTTTTGCAGGCCGAGCGCCTTAATCACATGGTCGAGGAAGCCGTCCATGAAACCGAATGCCACGAAAATCAGCGTATTGAGCGCCGCATACAGCCAGAGCATCCAACGCTGGTTGAGTTTTTGGTGCAGCCACAATACGGCGAACGGTAGGGCAGTGATGAGGGCGAACATTGGCAGCACCTCCAGCCCCAGCCGGTAGACATGGTGGATGGTGGTCAAGATGCCAGTAATGGTGATGGCAATCAGTGAGTGCTGAACAGTGCGGTAAAGCGGTGGGTGGGTCATGGGGGTGGCTCCTCATCTATTGACATAGGAAACTGGTTGCGTTTCCGAACATGGTGTTCTATAGTGAGGGTAAAAAGCAACAGGCGCGCCGTCAACAACCAAGCTGTGGCCGGTTGTGCGGTAACGAACACCATGCGCCAGATTGTGTGGAAAAAGGGGCTAAGATGGATGGCAGCAAACCCGACCGGCGGGTACGGCGGACGCGCCGGGCGCTTCAGGACGCCTTGATTGCGCTCATCCTCGAAAAAGGCTATGAAGCGGTCACGGTGCAGGACATCCTCGACCGCGCGGATGTGGGGCGCTCGACCTTTTACGCCCATTTCCTCGATAAGGAGGCGCTGCTCACCAGCCAGTTTGAGAACCTACAAGCCGACTTTGAGCAGCACTGGGCGCAGGGCGGCCACGGGGTCGGCCTTTTGGCCTTCAGCCTGCCGATGTTCCTCCACGCGCAGCGCTACCAGCGCGTTTACCGGGCGGTGGTCGGCAAGCACAGCGGCCAGCTCATCCATCAACATTTAGAGAGCTATCTGATGGCGCATGTCCAGCGCCAATTTGAGCAGGAAAATGTGGGCAAGCCGGTTGGAGACATCCCCCGCGACCTACTCGCTCACCACATCGTTAGCTCGTTCATGTCGCTGCTCATCTGGTGGCTTGAACATGGCTTGCCGCATCCCGCCGAGCGCATGGCCGACCTCTATCAGCGCCTGATGCGCGGCGGAGTCGGCGATTTGCCCTAGCGCGGGATTCGGTAGGTCAGGTGGGTGACACCTTCGCCCGTGATGATGCGAGTGGGCTGGAGGTCCAGCGGTGTTTCCAGCGCGTCGAACAGACGGATGCCCGTCCCAAGCAGCACCGGCACAACATTGAGGTGAATTTCGTCTAGCAAACCGGCCTTGAGGAGCTGCTGCACGATGGTCGTCCCACTGACGGCCACATCTTTACTGCCCGCTGCGGCTTGTGCCTTTGCCAGCGCCGATTCAACCCCATCGGTCACGAAGGTAAACGGCGACGGCCTACCGACCCACTCGGCAGGCGGCTGGTGCGTCACGATAAAGATTGGGACGTTCATCGGGTGTTGGCCGCCCCACGCCCGCGACACATCAAAATCGCGTCGACCGGTCAGGATGGCCCCGAAACAGGTCATCATCTCATCAAGGATGGGCAGGCTGGCGGGTGCCACCTTAAAGGTGAAGTGGTCGCCGACCGGGAATGGGGTATCTCCGGCGAAATACCACTTAAAGATGCGCGAGACACCGTGGTCGGTATCAGCTACAAACCCATCCAACGAGACTGTAAAACCAGCGCGTGCCAGACCCATCGTTATTTTCTCCGTATACAGTGATTTAGATTAATATCCCCATTTTAGGCCGGGGTGGGAAGCTGAGTCTTGTATAGGATGGCAAGGCTAACCGTGCTGTGCGCCGCGTACGAGCTGAGCTGGGGTATGGCCGACCCAGCGCTTGAGCGCCCGTGTCAGGTGCGGCTGGTCGAAATATCCGGCTTCTTCCACTGTGTCGAGGATGCCGACCCCGCGCCGCAGCAGGTCGGCGGCACGCTGGGCGCGCCCGTGCTGGAAGATGTCGGTCTGTGTCAGGCCGGTGACCTGTCGGAAGCGGTGGCGAACCGTCCGGGCGGGCGTCCCGTCGGGCTGGCCGGCCAGCGCCGCCGCCACCACCGGGTCATGGCACAGCGCGCCGTCGCGCACCAAGCGCGCCACAAACGTCTCTACATTGTCGTAGCTGGGCGGCTGCCATGCGGCGCTGTGGAGCCAAAATTTTGCGTCGCTGCCCGCGCTGGGGAGGGGTGTCTCGGTGTCCAACAGGTGTTTAACCGGCAAGTGGGGCATATAGGTTCCCAGCCGGAATTTCAGCCACAACAGTTCGACCCCCTCATGTGACATCACAACACCAGATGTCCGCAGCGGCCCAACGACGATGGGGTGTAGCCGCCCCTCGACTCGCGCAAACACCATGTGCCAATGGCATTCCGCCGGGCGGATGAGCGCGGCGGTGCTGGCCGCCCAGCCGTGTGTCACCCCCTCGATGTAAGGCGAATCCGATGTGCGCGCCTCAAATACAAACCCCATGCCGTCCCCCTCCAGGCTGTCGTGGGTACATGGGTCAATTATAGCTAATTTGTTCTGTTTTTAGCAATCGAATAATTGGGGAAAGCTGGCAATCCTCCGCTATTCCCATATTTGCCTGCGGCGCGTGGGCGTATATGATTGGGTGTGGGGGAATCCGTCCCCACGCCATACCCTGCGACCTGCCCGCACCGGAAGGTTGACCTGTGGACTACCACGCCAAGACGATTATCCTGCACACCGACTCCGCCGTCCCCGACCCCGCCGCCATCGCACAGGCCGCGCAGGTCATCCGAAACGGAGGGTTGGTGGCCTTTCCGACCGAAACTGTCTACGGCCTCGGCGCGGACGCGCTCAACGCGGCGGCGCTCGACCGCATCTACGCCGCCAAGCGCCGCCCAGCCAGTGACCCTCTCATCGCCCACATCGCCCAAGCTGAACAACTCGCCCAACTTGCCGCCGAAGTCCCTTACGCCGCCCAACGCCTCGCCGCCGCGTTCTGGCCGGGGCCGCTGACTCTCGTATTGAAGCGCGCTCCCCACGTCCCGGCCAACATCGCCACTGGGATGGATACCATCGCCGTGCGGATGCCGATTCACCCGGTGGCGCGGGCGTTGATCGAAGCGGCGGGTACGCCCATCGCTGCGCCCAGCGCCAACACCTTCACCCGTCCCAGCGCGACGACCGCCGCCCACGTCCTCGAAGACCTGTACGGGCGCGTCGATGTCATCATCGACGGCGGCCCGGCGCCGCTGGGGGTCGAATCAACAGTGATTGACCTGACCGGCGTGCACCCGGTCGTGCTGCGCCCCGGCGGGCTGGTGATGGAAGACCTGCTGCGTGTGCTGCCGGACATCACCGCACAACAGCGCTTCTTAGCCGAAGGCGAGGCAACCTCGTCGCCCGGCCAACTGACCAAACACTACTCGCCCCGCGCCCGGCTGATGCTCTATGACGGCGATGCCGACGCGGTGCGTGCCGCCATCAGCGATACCGCTCAGCGCTACCTCGCCAATGGTCGGCGGGTGGGCGTGCTAGCCGTCGAAGAAGATGCGCAGCACTACACCCGGCTCGGCGCACGGATTATCGCGTTGGGCGCACGCGGCGACAGCCCAGCCATTGCCCGCGTGCTGTTCGGAGCGATGCGCGCGCTCGACGCGCAGGGCGTTGATATTATCCTCGCGCCGCTTCTCGGCGGTGACGGCTTGGGCGAGGCCATCCGTGACCGCCTGCTGCGCGCCGCTGAAGGCCGAGTTTACACGCTGGGGAAACACGACGCATGATTGAGCAAGGAAAACGCCCGCTAATGCCCACCCTCGCCCTGCGCCAGAGCTTAGTCGCCATCACATTCATCTTCTGTTTCATCATGGGCGCACGCCTACAGGTCAGCGACCCCGACCTGTACTGGCACCTGCGCAGCGGTCAGGTGATGCTCGACACCGGCGACGTGATACGCGGCGACATCTTCAGCCACACCATGCCCGGCGGCCACCGCCCACATCACGAATGGCTGGGCGAAATCGTGATGGTGGTTTTCTACAATACGCTAGGCCATCATGGGCTGACGCTGTTGGCCGGGCTGTTCGTCGTTGCGGCGTGTGGGCTGGCCTTCTGGATGATGCGCGGCGAACTCAGCATCAAACTCATTCTGGTAGTGGTGGCAGCGCTGTCCACGACGAACACCGCCATGGCGCGCCCGCAGGCGTGGATGGTGGTCTTTACGCTGGTCATCATGGCGATGGTGCTGCGTCGGGGGATTGGTCTGCGCTGGCTGCCGCTTGTGATGATTGCGTGGGGCAACCTGCACGGCGGCTGGGTGGTCGGGTTTATTGTGCTGGGCGCGGGGATTTTCAGCGAGACGGTTAAGCTCGCGCTGCAGCGCGGCGGTGATGTGCGTTGGCTGGGGGCGCTGGTCGGCTGGTCATTGGCGGGTGCGGCAGGGCTGACCATCAACCCTTACGGCTTTGACCAACTGCTCGTCCCATTCGACACCCTAACACAGGCCGCGCGCCCGTTTCTCGCGGAATGGCGTGCGCCTGAGCTATTTTCATCAACTTACCTCCCGTTTACGCTGTTGTTGGGGCTTGGCGCGGCGGTTCTGATTGGCTACCGCCGCCAGATTCCGCTGGTCGAAGCGGTGCTGCTGATCGGGTTTGGTGTTTGGGCGATGACCTCAGCCCGTGTCATCATCTTGTATGTATTCGTGGCGGTGGTTATCGTCGCGCCGTATGTGTCAGCCTTTATCGAGCGATTTGCGCCACGCCTCATCCCCACTTACACATTCACCGACCCAGTAAGGGTAGGGCTACCATTACTACCTAGTCTAACGATACTCGCGATTGTGTTAGCTTTGGCTTCCTTCAGCTACAACGCGCAACCCGACCGTATCGCCGCCGCCAGCCGCACCGCCAACCTGCCAGTTGCGGCAGTCGAATATCTGCGCGGTTCCGGCGCGCCGCGTGAGCTGTTCAACAGCTACACATGGGGCGGCTACCTCATCTATGAACTGCCGGAATATCCCGTCTTCATCGACGGGCGCGCAGACCTGTACGACGATTTTTTCCTCGTCTACAACAACACCTACGCCGCCCGCGACGGCTGGCGTGAGACCTTCCGTGAGTATGACATCCAGACCGTCTTGATTCCGCCCCGTTCGCGGCTGGCCGAGGCACTGCGCGTCGAACCGGGCTGGTCGGTGGCCTATGAGGACATCACCGCCGTTGTGTTCCAAGTGGGCGGGGAATAACCCCAGTGGGACGGCCTAAGAAACCCCTCAGCACCGTGCAGGTGGCGCGGGCGCTGGGAATCCATCCCAACACCCTGCGTCACTATGAGGCACAAGGTTATCTGCCGCCCATCCCACGCAGCGCGAACGGCTACCGTCGCTACAGCGCGGCCCACCTCGAACAGGCGCGGCTGGCAGTCATGACATTGCAATGGCCGTATGTTGGTGACCGAGCGCTGTTGGTTGAGTTGGTCATGTGCGCGGCACAAAGCAACTTTACTGCGGCAGAATCAGCGGCGGTGCAGTACCTTGCGCGTCTGCAACAAGAGCGTGCCCACGCCGAAGCGGCGGTCAGTTTTCTAGAGCGCTGGGCGGTCGGAGGCGTGGCTGACCCAGCGACGGGCGACATGCACACCCAACAGGCTGCCGATTATCTGGGCGTGACGGTCGATATGCTGCGAAACTGGGAGCGCAGCGGGCTGATCGTCGTTGTCCCTCGTGACCCCGCCACTGGTTACCGGCGTTACGGCACGACGGAATTGGGCCGCCTGCGTGTGATTCGCCTGTTGGTGAAGGCCGGTTACAGCCAAATGGCAGTGCTGCGGGCGCTGAGTCAGCTTGACCGGGGCAGGGCGGACGACCTGCGCGCCGCGCTCGAACTGCCGCACGAGGACAGCGCCAACGAAGCCATCGAGATCATAGCTGACCGCTGGCTGTCCAGCCTTGAACGGCTGGCGCAGCACACCGAGGAAATTATCATCCAAATTCGGCGCATGGCTGGCCGCGAGACCCCGTAATTCGCCTCAAACCCTCCATCATTACACCACACCGCTAGAATAAAGAGTACCCCTGCAGGGAATCCAATTTCTTCTACATTCACCCATTTGGAGGGTTCACATCCTATGGAGTCTTTGATTCCCCTGTTTGCGGCCAAGTCACTTGATGAGGTGACCGCGTTTTACCGGGCGCTCGGTTTCGAGGTCCCCTATCAGCAGGAAACGCCCTACCTGTACGCCGCCGTCCAGCGCGGAAAGATTGGTATCCACTTCACCAACAAGACCCACGGGGCAGCCTGTCTCGTCCATGTCCCAAAGGTCGATGGGTATCACCGGGCGTTTGCTGACGGCCTGCGCGAGGCATACGGGCGCGTCCCACTGGCAGAGACGCCGCGCCTAACCCGGCTTCGGCCCGGCCAAACCCGTTTCAGCGTCTATGACCCTGCCGGAAATACACTGACCTTCATCAACATCGATGAACCGGACATCGACTACGACGCCTACAACGACAACACCACGTCACCGCTGATGCAGGCGCTGGAAAACGTCCAGTTCCTGCGCGATACCTACCATGACGACCCCGCCGCGGCCAAATTCCTCGATAAGAAGCTAAAGCAGCACGCCGACGCCCCGCCCATTGAGCGCGCTCGTGCGCTGGCCGCTCGTGCCGAGCTGGCGGTAGCAATGGGTGAATCGGCACGGTTGGCTGAACTACGCGCCGAACTCGGTCAACTGTCGCTGACCGATGATGAACGTGCCCAACATCAAGATGAGCTGACCGCCGCCGACCACCTCGAACGCTGGGCGGTCGAAAAAGCGGAATAATTACGCCACAACCCTTACCTCCGCCATTGCCAGAAAGTTGTTACTATGGGGTGTAGACCAACCACACTCATTGGATGAGGAGCTGCACCCCCATGACCGTCCCCCCCGAAAACGCCCAGCGCTTCACCAGCCGCGTCCCTTACTACCACATCTACCGGCCCCACTATCCCCGCGCTGTCACCGACCTGATGGCCGAGAAAATGGGGCTGACTAACCAATCCAGCGTGGCCGACATCGGCGCAGGGACGGGTATCTCGTCCGAATTGTTTCTCAGCTACGGCTGCACGGTCTACGCCGTCGAGCCGAACGCGGAAATGCGCGCCGTGGCGGTCGGGCATTACGGCGATGTGCCGGGCTTCCGCGCCGTAGACGGCACGGCGGATGCAACAAGCCTCGCCAATGCCTCGGTCGATTTTGTGGTGGCGGGACAGGCTTTCCACTGGTTCAACCCGCGCAACGCCAAGCTGGAGTTTGCGCGCATCCTCAAGCCGG
>JALONW010000072.1 GCA_025454725.1 Anaerolineae bacterium | reverse complement strand
GCGCCGACGAGCGCTATATCGTGCAGTTGGTGCAGCGGGTGGCGCACGTCAGCGCGCAGACGGTGGCGCTGGTCGGGGGGCTGCCGGGGTTGGGGTGAGGGGGGCACTTTAGATGTTGGGTCATAAGAAGGAGGTTCGGTGATGGATTTTCTCGGTCTTTTCGCGCTGGTGATTAGCCTTGCGAGTGTTTGGTATCTGGCACGCCAAGTCCACGATGCCCGTAAACAGGCCTTCGGGCAA
Organism: Anaerolineae bacterium; assembly: GCA_025454725.1. GTDB lineage: Bacteria > Chloroflexota > Anaerolineae > Aggregatilineales > Phototrophicaceae > Flexicrinis. The sequence continues at coordinate 12,740 of JALONW010000072.1, read as the reverse complement.
TTTTTATTGGAGCTTGATAATCACTTTGTGCGTTATCAAGACATCCACCGAGGTCTGATTGAATTTGAACAGGATTATGACCACAACGCCAATATCGCGCTGGTTTGGCAATATATCGGCTTGTTTGAGCGCTGCAAAATCCTGATCGATAAAGGGATTATTGACGTTCAAACATTCATCGATTTTTATGGTTATCGGTTATCTCGGCTCCTTGAACATGATGGAATTAGGGAGAATATCGAACTCAATGCCGATGATCATTTCCATTTCAATAAGCTGTGTGAAATGGTAGATGAGGCATCAAAATCCCTGAAAAAACGCCCGTCCCAATTCGATCAGGGCGAATGAGCATGGGGCTATGGCGTTGCCCGGGCTGGGGTGAGTTGGGGGGGCGCTGACCACCCGTATGGTGCCCGTTGCGGTATACATCGGGGCTTCGGCTACAATGAGCATGAGGTCAGAAAACTCAGAAAGCAGGTGGGGTATGAAACACAGGTGGGTTGTCCTTGCGCTATGGCTCGTCACGACATGGGCGGTGGCCGCCCAAGAAGCGCCGCCGCCCTCAGACCTGATTACCGGTCTGGTGACGGTGGATACCGCCGAGGTGCGGGTTGGGCCCGATTTCGCCTACGACGCCATTGGGCAGTTGCCGCGTGACGCCTCGGTGACGATCCTTGGGCGGTCGGGCGATTTCTTCTCGAGCTGGGATGGGCGTCAGTGGTTGCAGATTGAGTATGGGGCTGAGCCGGGCTGGGTCTATGCCCGCCTAATCCGCACCAGCACCCCGTTCAACAGCATCCCGCCGCGTGGGCGCTTGTTGCCCCGCGATCGGGATGGCCGTGTGCCCGATGGCTTCGACTTGTCGAGCGATTTGTGTTCGCAGTGGGTGGGCGATTACACCCGTAGCGGCGAGTTCATGGCGGGCGATACCGCCCTGACCGTGACCTACCCGACATTGACCGGCGCGAACGTCTACAGCGTCATCGTCATCTCGCCGACCGGCGTGCGTCGGGCATTCGATAGCACCACCGGCACCTCCCAAATCATCCTCGAAGACTTGCCTTACGAGGAGGGCACCTACACATGGCGCGTCGCCCCGTATTGGACGGACGCCCCCAACCGTAACCGCTGGCAGCAGGTGTGTTTGTTGCAGACCGGTGGCACGTTCGAGAAGCCCAATACCGACCCGCGCAACAAGTAAGCGTTAGGCCACTACGAATCAACCGCCGGTTGCATGTGCGACCGGCGGTCTTTTTGCGGGTGTTTAGGCTCAGGTCAGGTCGGGGCTAGGGCGGTGGCGGCGGTGTCGCGGTAGACCGTGGGCGGCGCTGGTTAATCTCGTCTTCGAGGATGTCGAGGCGCTCCAGTGTGGCGTCGTAGATGACCTTGGCGTTGATGGCGCTGTTGCGCGCCGTGTACACGTCGTCTGGGCGCACCACACCACAGACCAACAGCGCCGAGCGCGACTCGTTCAAGTAGTCGGTGCCCTCGTTGAGCTGTGGCATATAGCGCCCGAGTTCCGGCAGCTCGATTAAATCTTGGGTGCTGTAGGGGTAATCGGCGACCTCGGGCGGCGCGGAACACGGCATGATTTCGCCGCGAAACACCGCCCACCAGAACAATTCGAGAGCGTAGGCGTAGTCGCGGCGGTCGGTGGCAAATTGGCGCAGACGGTCAATCTGTGCCTGTTGCAGTTCGATCGGGATGACCACGACCGGCCTCGACTCGGGCAGCGGGATGCCGACCGCTTCGGGGATGTCCAGCAGATTGGGCAGGCGGCGGACGGAGAAGCCCGAAATCCAGCCCTCATAGCCGAAATAGTTGACCTTCAGCCACGACCCGTCACGGTTGCGCTCGAGGATGGGGACGGTGCGTAGCGCTGGGATTCTGCTCAGGCGCTGACCGGTGCGCGTCGGGCTATCGCGCAGGGTGAGCTGCCCCAGCAGGTAAGCACCGAACGGCGTTGGCTCGGTCAGCGGGGTGGGGCCAACCACGCCGGTGGTGATGTCCGCCAAGGGCAGATGTTCGGGGCGGAAGGCATCATCCACCTCCAGCAGCTCGTAATACATCCAGCCCAGCGTGTTCAGGCGTGCCGGACGCCGGACGAGGAACCACTGGCCGTCGAGGTTGCGCCCGACGATTTCGACGCGCTCGTTTTCGAACAGCGACGCGGTCGGCTCGGCGTCGAAGTCGGGCAGGACGCGGGCGAACGCGCTGTCTACATCGACGACCCCGACCGGCGCGCCGCCTTGCGCCCATGTGCTGACCGTCAGCATGATGAACAGGAGGAGGACAACGGAGCGTGTTTTCACGGCATCACCACCCAATCGCGGATGTTCCAGAAGGGACGCCCCGGGCGCGGGTCAAAACCGAGCACGGACGGCTGTGCGACGAACAGGTCTTGTTCGACCAACAGCGGGATGAGCGCGGTCTCGGCGTCGAAGATGTCTTGAATTTGGCTGTAGAGGGCGCGGCGGGTGGCGCGGTCGCAGGTGCTGACGGTGCGCGCTTGGTCGAACAAGGCCGAGACGGCCTCGTTCTGATAGGATCCGAAGTTGGGGGCATAAGAACCGCGGTTGCGCTGGTCTGCGGCGGGCGAGAACCACCACCCACGGTCAGGGTCTTGGTAGACGGGCGTTCTGTGTGATGAGAGATACAAATCGAAGCGCTGTTCGCTGGCCAAGCTTTCGGCGAAGTTGACGCGAATGCCTGCGCGCCAGAGTTGGCTGGCAATCAGCCCGCCGACTTGGCCGAACGGCTGATCGACGAGCATATCGAGGTTGAGGGGTGTCCCGATGGGCGCGGTCGTGCAGGCGCGGCACTCGCGTGCGCCGTCGTTGTCGGAGTCCCACCAGCCCGCCGCTTGCAGCAGGTTTTGGGCGGCGCGCAGGTCATGCTCTGGGATGGTGCGGGTGGGGTCGTGCGCCCATGAGGTCGGTGGCCACAGGCTGTTGAGCGGTTGTGCATACCCCTGATAAACGACATCGACCAACTGATCGATGTCGATGGCGAGGCGGATGGCCTGCCGCACGGCGGGATCACCCACGGTTGGGTTGATGCCTTGGTCACGCGGGTTGCCGTCCGCGTCAAAGGCGTCACGCGGGCGCTCTGGGTCAGCGAAGTTGAACAGCAGCAGTGCCCAACGCTCCGACGGTTGAGCGATGATTTGTAGGTTGGGCTGTGCCAACAGGTCGGCACGACGCCCGACGGGTGGGTTGACGATGTAGCTTAGCTCACCGGCCAAGAACGCCTCGACCACGCCCATGTTGGGTGACAGAAAATCGACCAACGTCGGCGTGATGCTGAACAAATCACGGACGATGATGGCGGTCTCGCCCGAGACCAACCAGAAGGGGGCATAGGGGCGCTCGTCCACGGCCATAAACTGCCCCGCCGTGGCGTTTTGCCAACGGGCGAGGTTGTAATTGGTGCGGAATTCCAGCACGCCCGCCTCGTCCCATGCGTCGAGGCTGCGGGGTGTGTCGTCTTTGGCCAGCAGCGCGTCCACACGCTCGGCGAACCCCAGCCCGTAGATGTGCGCCGGACGGACGAGGACGTTGACTTGCGGGGCGGTGGTGCAATCGGGCTCGGTAAACACCACGGCCAGCGTGTGGTCGTCGATGAGGGTGATGGTCTCGATTTCTTCGCTGATGGTCACGGTGCCGGTGAGGGTCGTGCGCCATGTGATGAGGTTGAACAGCACATCATAGGCGGTGATGGGCTGACCGTCTGACCAGTACAAATCGTCGCGGACGATGAGTTGTTGTTGGGTGTCGCTGCCGAGCTGAATATCCTCAATCAGGCCGAGGTTATCGGCGGAGGGCGGCACAATCTCGCCGGTGATGGGGTCGGTGGCGAACAACGGTGGCAGCACCCATTCCGCGATGGGCTCGCAGACGAGCGCGCTACAGATGCGAGAGTCCTGTGAGTCGGGCTCATTGTGGATGGTAATCACACCGCGCCCGTCGGGGGGCTGGGCGACCAGCGGCAACACGACGATCAACAATAGCACCGCGCCGAGGAGTCGTCTTAGCATGGGTGTCCTCCTTTTCTTCGTCATCCGTCAGCGTTGCGCTGGGGTCAACAGCGTCAGCCAGATGTTGGTGTCGCCGTTACGCAAGCTGTCGTCCACCGCGACCATCACCTCTGCGGGCGTGCCAGCGGGCAATGGGGCGGAGTCGCCTTCTAGCTCGGTGAAACGCTGATAACTTTGCGCCGCCAGCGCAGAATAGACCGCGCCGAGCGCGGGGTAGGTGGGCGCGAAGTCGGGGTCTATCGCGATGGCGGCCTCTAGATCACTCAGGGCGAGGTCGAGATTGCCTTCCATCGCGTGGACGACCGCTCGGTTGACATAGGGTAATGGGTCTGATGGGTTCAAACCGGAGGCCAGCGTAAAATCGCCGATGGCGAGGCCGAACACACCGAGGCGGGTGTACAGCGTCCCACGGTTGATATAGGCCAACGGGAGCACCTCATCCAACGCGATAGCGGTGTCATAGTCGGCCATTGCGCCGTCGTAATCAAGGAGCTGGGCATAAGCGAACCCTCGGCTGACGAACAAGGGCGCGAAATCGGGCTTTAGGGCAATGGCGCAGGTGTAGCGCTCAATGGCGGTGGTGTAGTTTCTGCTGGCGAAGGCCACATCTCCCAAGCCGATGAAGTATGCGGGGTCGGGGTCGTTGATGGAGGGCTTTGGGCACGGGTCGGGTGGCGGGGTCGGGGTGGGTGCTTGCCCCACCACCCCCCCAGCCACTGTAAACAACATGAGGACGAGCAGCAACTGACGCATGGGCTAGTTCCCAGAGGCCGAGTACGGCTGCATCGACATCCATGACCCGTCGTCGAGGCGCATCTCGAAGGCGAAGCGTGACTCTAGCGCGCCAGCCGCGCCGACGATACGTTGGTCGGGCGAATATTGGCTTCTGAATTCGCCCAAAAAGACGTAATCCTCGTACAGCGCCAACGACATTTGCGAGTGGACGATGCCGATGAGGCCGTAGGCACGCGCCGCTGCACGGTCAAACTCGATTGGGTCGGGGGTGGTGCCGGCGGGTGCGTTGCGATAGGCCGTCAGCACCTCCTCGATTCCCGATGCGGTGACCACCCCTTGCAGCACGGCCAGCGCCTCTTCGAATTCATCGTTAATCATATGCAGGATAGCGCGATTGTTGGCGGTTGCGTAGTTGTCCGGTTCGAGGGTCATCACACGCCCGAAATCGGCTGCGGCGTCTTCGCCCTCCTCAATGGCCGCATAGAGGACGCCACGGTTGTTGTAGGCGGCGGCCAGTGTGTCATCCAAGCCGATAACGGTCGTGTAGTCGGCGATGGCGCTCTCAAAGTCACGCAGGCGGGTGTGCACACTGGCACGCGCCATGAAGGCCGGGATGTATTGGTCGTCAATCACGCGGATGATGCAGGTGTAGCTGAAGATGGCATCGAACAATTGACCGGTGGCGCTGTAGGCCTCGCCCTCACCCATATAGTAACTACGGCGCACCGACTCATCTTCACCGGCGAAGGCGGGGCAATCGGGGAGGGGGTCGGGTGTCGGTGTCGGAGTGGCGTCTTGCGCCAACGTAGCGCCAGACACGCCCATCAACATCAGGATGACCAGCAGGGTGAGGGAGAACGAACGGTTGGACATGGTTTTTTTCCTTTGTGTGGTGGTGAAAGAGGACGAATTATTGCCCCAAAGACGGGTTACGTCGGCGCAGGGGCTCGAGCAATGAACCAGCCAGCAGCAGGCTGCGCTCCGCGTTGTCAATCTCGCTAAGCTGTGCGTTCACGAGGTCTCTGGTGAGGGGGATGAGGTTGGCACAAGCATCTTCATAGGCGCTAATCGTCGTATTGATGGACTCGATGGCCGAGTCGAGCGCACGCACAGCGGGCAAGAACTGCGGTGCACTGTTCACATCGGTGTCCATCACCAGACGGATGACGCGGGGGGGTGGGGTCTGGCAGGTGATCCGCTCCCCGCGTGAGAGGCGCTCCCAGATGCCTGCCGTCTGCTGATAACTCCCCAGTGCCAGCGCCAGATTGCGCTGGATCCTCTGAATGAGCCGACCATAGGGGCCGCTGTTGGCGAGGTCGAGCAAGCGGCGGTAATCCCCGTCGATGATGCGGATGTCCCACGAGCCGACCCAGACCAGTTGACCGTTGTAGCGCACTTGGAAACGGAAGAACCCGACTTCACCGATTCGCCCAGTCAGCTCAACCTCCGTCCCGATCGGGATGTAGCCCAACAAGTCTTCTGGCGTCACACCGGTCAGGTAGTAGGGAGTCTCGCGGGTGGTCACGCCCAGCGCCGCTGCTCGCCGAATGAACGGAGTGGGCGACACCCCATCCACCGGTAGCGCAATCATGTCGCCCGACCAGATGAGATACTGACCGAGAATCCAGCCATATTGACCTTCATACATCACCTGCACCCAGCGTGTGTCGGAGGTGCGGCCATACGCGGGCAACGTGGTCACCTGCGGCACGATTGCAATCCGCTCGAAACCGCGCCCGGGGCCCGCCCTGAGCGACACGATGTCCTGCGTGGTGACGTAGACGTTGGTAGGGGGTGGGGCGGCCTCTTGCGCGCTGGCGAACCCCCACGCCCATGCGACGAGTAGCACAGTCAGCACATATCTCTTCATCGCGCATCCTCCATCCAGTAGCCGATTAAGCCGATGTCACGGCTTAGGACGGTGACATAGCCGGTTTGCGTATCCAACACCAAGGTGCGGATGAACGTCAGGTCGTATTGAAGCTCAACCGGCACGGGGGTGGGCGGCGGCGGGGTTGGCGTCTCCTCCCCGACGGGGGTCGGGAAGCGGTCTGCACCGGGCGGTGGCAGCCACATCTTGAACAAGAGATAGCGTCCGTCCGGTGACCAGATGGGTGTATTGGCGGGAAGTTGACCACCCGTCTCTGGCACACAGTAACGCCGCGTCGTCAGCGTTTCACTGTCCCATACGCCGATGGTCAGCGGCAATTCACCTGCTGCCAGACGTTGACTGTAGGTCGTCTCGTCAAGGCGCAGGAGGGGGTAAGCGGCATAGCGTAAGTCGTTGGAGTAAACGCCGTTGGGGAGTTCATAGTGCCCAATCCGCTGGTGGGTTTTGGTGGCGGTATCGTAGGCATACAGCGTCGCCATATCATCGACGTGGCGGTAGTAGAAGGTCGTGCCGCGTGCATCCCACTGGTAATCGAGCCAGCCGTCCTCCGAGCGGGCGAAATACTCGTAGCTGCCATCGCGGGTGTCGTAGAGGTAATAGCGTGCGCCGTCATCGCCCGCTGGATTGCGGTAAGGCGTGCTGAGCAGTCGCAACGCGCCGTCCATGGGCTGGGACGAGATGATACGGGTCGGTAAGCCCTCAATCTGGAAGCTTTCGCTCATGCGCTCGGCGGGTTCGGTCATCAGGCCGGTTTCGGGATCGAAACGGACGAACAAGGTCACGGGGCGGGTGTACTTTTCGGGCAACCACGCCTCGAAGTCGTATTCGACCGTGTTGCGATTGATAAACCGGGCAGTGCTGACCCGATTCCTCTCGACACCCCCCTCCAACAAGGTGGTCGCGTCCGTCCCGTCTGGTCTCGAAACGATCAACCCATCCCTCACGGTAACGCGCAGAATCCACGCTCGGTCAGCGCTAAACCTGCAACTTCCGTTTATGCAGTCGGGCAGGCCATCGACCGCTGCCCAACGCCCTGAACTGGGCTCGAATGCCCAGATGATTCGGTCACTGGTCGGTGAATCGGTGATGATGCGCCCATTCGCCGCGTAGCCCGGGGGTGGGTTTTCCAGTGTGTACAGCATCCGCGCTGGGCAGATGTCAATGGTCTGGGGGACAATGTCCGCCGCCAAGACGGGGGCGGGGATGGTCGGCGTGATGGTCGGGGTGATGGTCGGCTGTGGCCCACCGATGCTGGCAAAGGCTGGCGTTGCGGTGGCCGGTAGGCCGATTGAGCGTGGCTGTGCGGCGATTCGGGTGGCCTGCGCGTTGACTTCGGCGGCGGCCAATTGGTCATAGGAGCGGGTGAGCCGGTATAGGTCGATAAACCCATTGTCGTCGAGCCTCGCCATGCGCGTGCCGTCGGCGCTCAGGGCAAAACGGCCAATTGGCCTGCGGAACTCCGCCTCGTACAGGCTGGCGATGAGACCGAGGTCACGCGGCGGGGCGGTCTGCCGTCGTGGGATGTAGGTCCCAAACTGGCGCTGCGCTGTCGGGATGTCGATGGTGATGACCGCGAGACCCTGTTGACGCACTTCGACCGATGCAGGCGTAGGGGGGAGTGCGGTCGGCTCGACCGCCCCCAACACGTTGGGGTTGACGGTCGGTGTGGCGGCAATCTGGCTCAGCGAGTTAATCAGCCCTTCGCACAGCAGGTCGGTGAGGGTCTCTTTCTCGGCCTCGGTCAGCCCGTTCGAGAGCCTGCGCCACAGCTCGGCGTACTGAAGCTGTTCGCTTCGGAAGTTCTGGGTTAGGCACAGCGGGACGCCCGGGAGCCCGCCCTGTAGGCGCAAACCGGCTTGGGCGTTGTACTCAAATCGCGGGGTTGGTGTGAGACCCGGGATGACCTCGCTGGCCTCATCCGGCAAGGAAGCGCAGAGGCGGCGAGTCAGTTCGTTGAGCCGGCTGAAGCTCAGCCGGAGGTTGAGGCCATCCCATACGGTGATGAACATTTCCCAGTCCGTAGGGTACTGTTCGACGAGGCAGGCGGGGACGCCGGATGGGTGATAATCGAAGCCATACTCACGCGGTGGCGGCAGGGTCGGGTTTTCGCTGGCGATATATACGGTCTGGTCGTCAATCCAACCCATTTGGCGGCCTATTGTGCTGGGCAGCTCGTCGGGCAAAATCGAGGCGAGCTTATCGCCAGCGAAATTGTAGACGGCGACCTCGCCGGAGAGGTGTTGGACGAGAAACTGCTCCCAGTCTGGGCGTGGGATGATCGTTTCTGTTGGGATGTCCAGCGCCCATGTCGTGCTGCGTCGTTCATCGGTCTGGGCGTTATAAATTTCGAGGGTGATGCTGCCGTCATTGGTGAAGGCCGTCAGATAGCGCAGCGAGTCCGGGCTGGTGGCGATGACCTCGCCGTTGATGATGACCAATGCCCGCGATGTGACTTCCCCCGTGTCTGGGTTGCGGAACATCAGCAGTCCGCCGTCACGCTGGGTGACCAGCGAACCGTCGGCGGCATAGAAGATGGTGTTGGCACCGAGGGTGTAGTCTGTGGCATGAGCAGTCAGTGCGCCGGTTTGCACATCGAAGCGCTGAAAATCGACGAGTAAGGTCTTGCCGTCGGCGGTCAGCTCGAAGACGTGTGTGCCGTCGGTGTCTGGTTCGGCGGGGTAGAGGGTACGTTCCAGCACGCCGCTAGCGATATGATAGATTTCGACCACGCCACCGCCACGCCGCACGATAAGACGTTGGGCGTCGGGCGTCATCAACATGCGAAAATCGCGCAATTGAATCAGCTCCATCACCCCGCTGGCGCTGCGCTCATTGTAGGTGTAGACCAATATCGCCGAACGGTCGGCGGCCACCGTAACGGGTTCGACGATGTCGATCAATAACAAGGTGCGACCGTTTTGGCCGTCCACATAACCATCGCCATAGATGAGGCGTCCCAACGAGGTGGGGTGGACGTGGTTGGAGTCTCCGATCATTTGTGTGGTGCGGCTGAAGGTCATGAGTTCAGCGACGCTCTCGGCGCGCCGGAAACCGATCTCCATGCCCAATTGAAGCGCGGTGGCGCTGCGGTCGCGGGTATCGACTTGGTAAAACGATGATAGGCGAGGGTCTATATAAAGCAAGTCATCGGTCATGCTCTGCCAAACATAGATTGGGTCGCGCTCGGCACGGCTGGAGCTGATTTCACTCGTAACCCGAAAATCCTCGCTCGTCCCGTCGATGACGACCAAGCGTGTGGGGTAGCCGCCAATCAGCGTGCGATTGGGCCCGATGACGAGACCACTGCGGAAGTCGAAGAAAGGCACGCTTTCGGCGTTGCGTGGTAGCGATGGGGCGGCCTCGCTCAAGGCGTCGGCCACGTCCCATAGCCATGGGAGATTGCTGGTGTCGTTCTCGCTCCGGCGCAGTTCTGGCGGGGCAGGGACGAGGGTATTGACCAGCAGTAACCCACCGTCGTCCGAGAACATCAGCGGGCCGATGGCTTGGAGTGCGCCGGTCGGCTCGAAGGTCGCAATCAGCGTGCCGGTTTGCGTGCTCCACAACTCGACTCGCCGGTCGATGGCCAGCGCGAGATGGCGACCGTCATCACTGAAGGTGTACGCGTTGTACGTCCCGCTCGTGTAGAGGACATGCTGAACGGTGTACGTGGCGGCATCGACCAAGACCAATTGCCCGTCGAGGTCAACCCAAACAAAGCGGTCGAACATGGGGTCATACTGGATTCCGGTCGGGCGGAGCTGGCCGACCTCGCGCTCCAATACGAACAGCGGTTGGGGCGAGTCGGACTGCCCAAACGCCATCCCAGCCATGGCGACCAAACAAAAGATGACGGAAAGACCTAGTTTTTTCATCGTGGCTCTCTCATCAGTGGATATCACTGCCTAAGTATAGACCGCTTTATTCATTCGTATCTCATGGTTTCACCCCATGCCTCCTCTACAGTGGCGCTACGCCGTGCCTACGCCATCCATACGTCGGGTAATTTTGCGGTATCGTTAGGCCATATGCAGGGCTTTTGCCTACTGGAGAGAAACCATGATGCGGTGGATGGTTTGGCTGTTGTCGTTGCTTGGTTTTGGGTCGATTGTTCATGCACAGGCCGTGCCGATCTGCCCACCACCCGTGGCGCTGTCGCTGGCGCGGGCGGGGTCGGCCTGTTACGACCTCGCGAATGACGAAGCCTGCTTTGGTGGCGGGACAGTGACGACCGATCAGTATGTGGGTGGGGCTCCGCTGCAACAGGCCGGTGACCGAGTGGTGGTGGATAGCCTACAGCGCGTCTTGGTCGCGCCAGCCGATGAAGGCGTATCGGTGGCGATGTTGAACATTCAGGCCGATTTGCCGGATGCAGCGGAGAAACAGGTCTCGGTGTTGGTGTTCGGCGCGGCCACGATCGAAAACCTCGTGCCGCCCACACCGCGCCAAGTCCTGACTGCGCTGGGGACGGTCAATATTCGGGCGTTGCCCGCGCTACAAACGGACATTTTGGCACGCTACAACATCGGCCAGACGCTGATGGCCAACGGCATCACTGCGGATGGTCAGTGGCTGCGCGTGGCCATCCCCAACACCGATGACCTCGGTTGGGTCGGCATCGAGGTGGTCAGCAGCAACGGCGATGTTCGGACGCTGGAGGTCGTCACGCCCGAAACCGTGCTCAATCGGGCGTTTGCGTTGTTGACGATTGAAACCGACGCCGGTTTTTCGGCCTGTGACGGGGCATTGCCCGCTGGTGTCCTCATCCAGACGCCCAATGTGGCGCAACCGGCTCGCTTACAAGTGAACGGCCTCAACGTTGCATTAGCAGGGACGGCGCTGGTTCAGGGCATCGTGAATCAGACCGTTATCGGTATTTTAGAAGGCGAAGCGGTCATCGGTGGGGTGTATGTGCCCGCTGGGGCGATGTCGGGGGCAGAGACGGTTGAACCGTTGGCCACGGTGCCGTTGGGATTGCCGCTGAACACCCTCCCACGCCGGTTTTTGTCCACGGCTGTCTTGACTGCCGAGGACATCAGCACGCTGACGGCGGAATATGAGGCACGTGTCGAAGCGGTGACCGCCGTCATCGCCCCATTACCGGATCGGTCGTGTCGCCGCACGGCGCGCCGCCTAACCGACTTGTGGGCGGGGCCGGGCAATTTCTACGAAGTGATCAATCAGCTCCAGCCTGATCAGTTGATTGAACCGACGCTGGCGGTGGCCGACCCCGATGGCGCGATATGGTGGCAATTGCGCGATAGCAATTGGGTTCTGGCGCGTTCGATTGTCGAGACGGGGGATTGTGCGCCGGTGCCGCTGTCTGACCGTTTCGTACCCCCGCCCACCAATACCCTCTCGTTGGAGACGTGCCGGACGACCAATGGCCCGCTCCGAGTCGGCCAGCAAGTGCGCATTGAGTTTCGTCCGCCTCCATTCGATAACTTGGGCGAGGCGAGGGACGCGGTACGCATCGACCCGGGACGGATTACCGTAGGAGCACGGCGCTATCGTGCCGAAGCGACTGAGGCGATTCGCCTCGGTACGGTCGATGACCGCTACATCCGCACCTTCTATATCTACTGGACAGCGGTCGCTGGCACATTCCGAATCGAAGGTGACCGCCTGACCTATGAGCCGATTTGTACGATTACCGTGCCGGTCGGCTAAGGCGAGCGCCAATAGGCCGATACGCTTGGGACATAAAAAAGCCGGTGCATCATTCGAATGATGCACCGGCTCTTGGTTTCGTGGGTATGTAGAGGCAGGGCTTACCAGCCGCGGTGCTGCGCGATCTTGTCCTTGTCGGGCATGGTCGTCACGTTGATGCCGACCATCGCCTCGCCGAGGTTGCGGCTGACATTGGCCAGCACGTCCGGGTTGGTGTAGTGGGTGACGGCCTCGACGATCGCCTTGGCGCGCTTGGCCGGGTCACCGCTCTTGAAGATGCCGCTGCCGACGAACACGCCGTCCATGCCCAACTGCATCATCAGCGCGGCGTCGGCGGGGGTGGCCACGCCGCCCGCCGCAAAGTTGACCACCGGCAGGCGCCCCAGCGCCGCCGTCTCCTTGACCAGCGCG
>JALONW010000419.1 GCA_025454725.1 Anaerolineae bacterium | reverse complement strand
CGGCGCGCAGCGGCATCCGCTGGCACCTGATTGAGCAGCGCACCGGTATATACGATTTTTCCAGCGTGCTGCCTACCCTGAGGGCGGCGCAGCAGGCAGGCATAGAGGTCATCTGGGATGTGTGCCATTACGGTTGGCCGGAAGACATCGACATCTTCAAACCAGCATTTATTCGGCGGTTTGCGGGCTTAGCCACGGCGTTTGCCCGTTTTCTAGCCAGCGAAAGCGACCAATCACCATTCATCAGCCTTCATCAGCCCCATCAACGAAATCTCTTTCTTCTCGTGGGCTGGGGGTGAATCGGCGTACTTAGACCCCTATGAGCGAGGCCGAGGCTTTGAGCTGAAGGTGCAGCTTGCGCGCGCGGCCATTGAGGGAATCGAGGCGGTCTGGCAGGTGTGGTCGCGGGCGCGCATCGTTCATGTAGACCCGGTGATTAACATCCTCCCAAACCCCGAAAAACCAGCGGAGGCGGCAGATGCCGAGGGGCATCGGCTGGCGCAGTATCAGGCTTGGGACCTGATCTCAGGCCGTCTGTGGCCGGGCGTCGGCGGCCATGAGAAATACCTCGACATCATTGGCGTAAACTACTACCCCGCCAACCAATGGATTTATAACCTCGAAAATGCGGCGCTGCGGCAGAATGACCCGCGCTATAAGCCCTTCCGTACCTTCCTAGCAGAGGTCTACGAGCGCTATGACCGCCCGCTATTCGTGGCAGAAACCGGCTGTGAAGATGATGAGCGCGCGTGTTGGCTGCACTATATGGGAGAGGAGGTGCGCCACGCGCTGGCAGCAGGTATCCCGGTGCAGGGTTTGTGCTGGTATCCCATCCTAAACCACCCCGGTTGGCTGGACGACCGCCACTGCCACAATGGGCTGTGGGATTATGCTGACGACATGGGATATCGTGACATCTACCATCCGCTGGCCGATGAACTGGCCGAACAGCAGCGGCTCATGCGCGAGGCCGTCAGCCCACCCTAAGACCGCCGCGTTCTAGAACCCACCCTAGTCGTGGTCGTTGGTGTCTGGGTCAGTGCGCCGTTCAGCACCGACCGGGACTTGTGGGACGTAGGGGTGGGTTTGGGTCAGCAGCGCGACCGTCAGATAGGCAATCCCGAACACAATATGGGGAACCCACATGTTATCTGGGGTGCTGGAAAAGCCGAAAATGAAGGGAGACAAGGTTAAAAAGCTGGCAGCTGCGATGTCGATGAATAGGTGCGTGGTCATCGGAATCACATTCACAACACCAAGCTCATAGCGGGTCAGCAGCGACATGACCATGATTCCTATCCCCAACACACGTGGCACCCACACCGCAGCACCGCCGAGGTCTTCAAAGCCGAACAGGGTGGGTGCTAAGAGCAGCGCGACGGCAATGACATAATCGAAGACGCCGTGAATTTTGGTTGCGATGATGCGGAAACGGTAGGATTCCGGTTGGTAATAGGGTTGCATACTTTCACCTCTTAATTATCCTAGCTGAACAAGTCGCCCGAACCGCAGGACAGCACAAGCAATGTAAGGTCCGTCGTCAGGGTATGGGCTGTTCCAGATGACCACTGGCCCCGGTCGCACGGCGGATGGCCGGGACGATAACGCGCTCGATGAATACGCGGGTCATGGCGACCAGCGGCACGGCAATCAACGCGCCCAAGACCCCACCCACCCCCGCCCCGCCCACAATCACCAGCGGGACAATGAACTGAGGGACTTTGGCTTGGTCTTTCATCACCTTGGGCGTGATGACGTTCCCTTGAAGCTGCTGGATAATCAACACGCAGATGAGCGCGACCAACGCAGTGGTGGGAGACTGCCACAGCGCCACCAGCATAATCGGCGCTGCGCCGAGGAAAGATCCTACCACCGGGAAGACCTCGAACAGTCCAGCGGTGACACCCAGCACCAGTGCAAACGGCATCCCAATCAGCATCAGCACCACCGTCGTGATGGTGCTGACCACCACCACATTGATGGCAACGCCGCGCACATAGCCCCCGGCCATCGCCATCATCTCCAGTCCAACCTGATCGACCTTAGCGCGATTGTCGGGGTGAAACAGCGACAGGATAAACCGGCGGATTTTGGGGGTATCAATCAGCAGGTAGACCGACACGATAAGGACGAGCAAACCCTCTAAAAGCCCAGAAAAAATCGTCAGCGGGGTGTTGATTAGACCCTGCGCGGCCTGCACAAGCTGGGAAGTCAAGTTGTTGTCCACTTGGGTGGAAACACCGTTGGCCGCGAGGAAATCACCAATTTCTTGGGCGATATCGGGGATACGCTCGATGAAATCGCTGGCCTGCGCCACCACCGGTGTCAGCAGTACCGTCATCACCCCCACGATGAACAGGAATAGACCTCCATATAGGGCGACGATGGCGAGCGTGCGTGGGATGCGGCGTGCGAGACGGTTTGCCAGCGGTGCAAGCGCAGCCGCTATCGCCACAGCCAAAATAAATAACGCGACTGGGCGCGCAAACAGGACAAAAAAAGCCAAGAACCCCAGCCCGCCAATCAGACCGACGGCCAATACGCCGCTGGACTTCCACCACGACGAAAACCAAGCCTCCTTGGATACTGTTATCTGGCTTGACCCTGATTTTTCTTCAGGCACACTGGCCGCCTTTTTTGGGGTGGTTTATTTTGCGAGGTTTTAACTTCGATTATACGGCCTATCCCTGTGAGATAACTGGGCCACGTGGCCTACCTCGTGATGGGTCAACCGCCCGAAATTCGCCTAGAGTGCATTAGCAGCAAGAACAGCCTGCCGTCAGGCCATTCAACAAATCAAAAAAGCCCCCTCAGGTCTTGAGGGGGCTTTTTTGTGCTGTGAAAGGACGCTTAGTCCTGCCCGGCGGGCAGCACCTGTGCGCCCGTGCCGGTCAGGTTCGCCATGATGTCCTCGAACTCGCCCCGGTTGAGCGTCTCGTGTTCCATCAGCGCATCGGCCAGCTTGTCCAACACATCGCGGCTGGTGCTGAGGATGTTCTTGGCGCGGTCATAACCGCCCTGTAGGATGCGCTTGACCTCGTTGTCGATTTCCTGCGCGTAGTGTTCGCTGTACTCGCGGCCTTCGCTCAGTTCGCGCCCCAAGAAGATGTTGCCGCTGCTGGTGTCATAGCTGCGCGGCCCCAACAGGTCGCTCATGCCGAACTTGGTGACCATCGCCCGGGCGATGCGGGTGGCCTGCTGGAGGTCGCTGCTTGCGCCGGTGGTAAACTGGTTGAACACGATTTCTTCGGCAGCGCGCCCACCCATCGCGGCCACGATGTCGTCCTCGAACTGCTCGCGACTCTTGAGCATGGTGTCGCTCTCCGGCAGGCTCATCACGTAGCCCCCGGCGCGCCCACGCGGGACGATGGTGATTTTATGCACCGGCGCAGCGTACTCCAAGACGTGCTGGAGGATGGCGTGTCCGGCCTCGTGGTAAGCCACCTTGCGCTTTTCGCTGGGGCTGATGACGCGGGTCTTGCGCTCTGGCCCCATCACCACGCGCTCCATCGCCTCTTGAAGCTCGGACATGCCGATGTTCTTGAGGTTGCGGCGGGCGGCGAGAATGGCTGCCTCGTTGATGAGGTTTTCGAGGTCTGCGCCGCTGAAACCGGGGGTAATCTTCGCCAGCGATTCGAGGTCAACACTCTGCGCCAGCGGCTTGCCCTTGGCGTGGACTTTGAGGATTTCCAAGCGCCCCTTCACGTCCGGGTTATCCATCACGACCTTGCGGTCGAAACGACCGGGGCGCAGCAGCGCCGGGTCGAGGATGTC
>JALONW010000418.1 GCA_025454725.1 Anaerolineae bacterium | reverse complement strand
CTCACGGAACCAGCCGCCCGCCCGTTTAATCAACGGCAGCCGGTCGATGATGGACAGGATGAACTCGCCCAGCGGGCGCACCTGTACCGCCACCAGCCCAGCGGCGATGAGCGCCGTTGAGCCGAAAATGATGGCGCGGCTGAGGGCTTCTGTGGCTGGGTCCAGCGCCAGTTGACTCCCAGCGAGAATAAGGGTGGCTGCCAGCAGAATCAGGACGGCAATTCCGTCATTGACGCGCTCTGCCAGCACGACCGGGACGGTGCGCGCCACCGGGACGCCGGATTTGACCTTGACCAAGACCGCCTTGAGCAGTTCCGCCGCCTTGCCGGGGCTGACGACCATCACGAAGCCCGCCACAAAGATGATGGCGCTGTCGCGCAGGCTGAGGCGCTCCCGTGCGCCGATGACGCCCATGTAATACTGCCACAGCAAGAAGCGGGTGACGAACGCGCCGGACTGCACCAGCGTGATGGGCAGCAGCATCCACCACGGGAAGCCGCGCAGCGCCTCGCCGACGCCTTCGGTGAACTGGCCTTGGCTGTCGAAGAGGATGAGCGCGCCGACGTAAATCGCCAACGACAAAATCAGCCCCCAAATAATCTGGTTTCGGTACTTCTGCATCGCGTCCGCCGCTTTCGTCTGGTTGAGAGGTTGGTTTTCCCGACCATTCTACACGCTTTCGGCGCGTGAACCTCAGCCCGGAAATCAGGGGGAGGCACTGCGCTATCCGACAAATGACCCCTAGTTAATTTTACCATTTGACTTTAATTGAATGATTGGATAGTCTTAGAACAATGAAACCTTATCCAATGGCTGCGCGTATTAGGAATCAGCCGCAAGGATAACGCACAGAACGGGGGGATTTTTGTTATGACTGCCGAGGCACGCCGGAATTTACGCACGTTCTACTGGATTATTGCCACCCAGACCGTCTCGCTGATTGGCTCACGCCTGACCAGCTTGGCGATGGGTTTTGTCATCTTTGCCGAGACCGGGGAGGCCACCCCGCTGGCGCTGGTCGGGTTTTTCAGCATCCTGCCCACCCTGTTTGGCGCGGCCATCAGCGGAGTATTGGCCGACCGCTGGGACCGTCGCAAGGTGATGATTATTGCCGACGCCGGTGCGGCAGTCGGGACGGTGCTGCTGCTGGTGCTGGTCGCCACTGGTGCGTTTGAGGTCTGGCATTTATATGTCGTGGCGCTGCTTCAGTCGTTCTTCGGGGTGTTCCAAGGCCCTGCCTTTCAAGCCTCTGTCACCATGCTCATCCCGGATAACCAGCGCGACCGCGCCAACACCCTGATGCAGTTGACCGGGCCAGCGGCGGGCATCATCGCGCCGATTATCGCTGGGCTGACCTATACCGCCGTCGGTATCGTCGGGACGATCATCATCGACCTGCTGTCGTTCGTCGTTGCGGTCGTGACGGTGTTCCTCGTCCGTATCCCCAAGCCCATCGAGACGGCGGAAGGGCGCGCCGCCTCACAGGGCGGCCTCATCAAGAATGCCTTTTCGGGCTTCGCCTATTTGTGGTCCCGCAAGCCGCTGTTTGGGCTGGTCGGCCTGTTCGGGTTGGTCAACGCTTGCATCGGCGGCGCTATGAGCATGGGCATGGCTTATCTGCTGTCACGTACCGGCAGCGAGGCGTCCGCCGGGCTGGTGCTGACGCTGGGGAGCGCGGGCATGTTCGCCGGTGGAATTATCTACGGTGTTTGGGGCGGGACGCGCCCGCGCATCCATACCATTATGCCGTCGCTGATTTTCGCTGGTCTGATGTTGGGCGCGTTCGGTATGGCACAGGGGACGGTGGTGCTGGCTGTGACGCACTTCCTGACGCTGTTCACCCTGCCGTGGGTCAACAGCCCGGCCATGTCGATTTTGCAGGCCAAAGTCGCGCCAGACATGCAGGGGCGGGTGTTCGCGGCGGTGCAGATGGTCGCTATGGGGCTGATGCCCATCAGCTACCTGATTTATGCGCCGCTGGCCGATAACGTCTTAGAGCCGCTGGTCGGCACGCCGGGTTGGGCGGCTTTCGCCCCGCTGCTGGGTGACGAAAAAGGCGCTGGGATGGGTCTCATCTTCTTTATCGCTGGGTTGGTGATGGCCGGAATCTGCGCGGTGGCCTACACGCTGCCGAGCTTCCGCCACATGGAGCGCAACCTGCCTGATTACGTCGCTGCGCCGCCGTCGGAAGCGGAGACGCCCGCGCCCAACTTGCCGCTGGAAGGTCAACCGGCATAGGCCAGCCGATTTAATTTCCTTTCATCTTGTGTTGATACAGTTCCTCAAAACACAAGATGAGCTGGAGGTCTGCGATGAGAGGGTTCATCGTGTTGGGTGTGATTTTGCTGGCGCTGGGGTTGGGACACATCAGCACTGCACAGGAAGAATCGCCCAGTGAGAATGCTTGTTACGCGGGCGGCGCTTGGGAGGGCAAATGTGACTGGCCGGACGACACCGAGCGCACCGAATGGGCGTGGACGTGCGGCCACTATTACGCCCGTGTGTTGACCGGGCGCGCCGCCCTGACCAATGTGCCGGTCTGGTGCGGCCTCGGCATGGCAGAGACCGTTACGCCAGAGCCATTCGTGCTGTGTGTGGGGCTGTCGGTGGCCGGTGACCTTTTGATTCAAGGCGCACCCAACCAGCTTGGCAACACCACCTTGTACGCGCCGGGCAGTGGATGCAGCGGCCCAGTCGGCCCCGGCGCGGTCATCTGGATGCAGACGAGTGGTTTTATTGAGCAGGCTGAAGCGCTGGCCGAGTGTAATGCCGCCGCCCCGTCAGTGACATGGATGGACGCCTATCAGCTCCCCGGAACAGGGTTAGGCGGCTTTAATTTCGTGTGCTATGAGATACCGGCTGTATAGCGCCTTAGATTGGACTGACTTAACCTACCGCGTCGCGCAGCATTTGGGCGAACTCATGGGGCATCTCGGTCTGTTCAATCAGACTCGCCGCCTGTTCGACGGGATAAGGCACGCGCATGAACTCGACCGAGAGGTTTTTTCCGTCAGCGCTGAGGATGACATAGCCCGCACGCGGGTCTTTGTCTTTGGGCTTGCCCACGCTGCCTGCGTTGATGACGTGCCGCCCATCGGACAGCGTGCGGTGGTAGGGGAGGTGGGTGTGGCCGCACACCATCACGTCTGACTCGATTTCGTCGAGCAGGCGCATCAATCCTGCTTCCGGGCGGTCTTCGTATAAATATTCATTGACTCGGCGCGGGCTGCCGTGGACGAGCGTCACGCGCAAATCGCCCAGCGTCAGTGGGATGTGGGCGGGCAGGTCGCGCAAAAAGGCCTTGTTATCGGCGGACGTGTGAGCGTTTGACCACGCTATGGAGCGCTTGCCCAGTGCCTCGGCTTCCGGAGTCTTGTACAGGCAGCCGCAGTCGTCACTGTCGAGGCCGACGCCTTGGTCGTAGTTGCCCATCAGGGTCGGGATGTTAAGGTCGCGGATGCGTGATACGACCTCGTTGGGCTGGACGCCGTAGCCGACCAAATCACCGAGGCAGTAGCGCCGGGTCAAGC